>NZ_MJIQ01000018.1:0-26268 GCF_001878775.1 Acinetobacter sp. AR2-3 | reverse complement strand
GCTCATCTATTAGCGCAAGGCCCGAAGGTCCCCTGCTTTCTCCCGTAGGACGTATGCGGTATTAGCATCCCTTTCGAGATGTTGTCCCCCACTAATAGGCAGATTCCTAAGCATTACTCACCCGTCCGCCGCTAGGTCAGGTAGCAAGCTACCTTTCCCCGCTCGACTTGCATGTGTTAAGCCTGCCGCCAGCGTTCAATCTGAGCCATGATCAAACTCTTCAGTTTAATACTATGTAGCACCTTAAAGGGTGCCAATCTTGGCTCATCAATTTTCTGACAAATATTTCTCAAATAAACTTCGAGTAATTTCTACCATCAATCAATGAAAATAATTTCGATCGATCAACCAGTAAAAATCCACACAAGTTGTTCTTCATAATCTCTTAATGATCTTCTTGCTAATTCGTCACCAGCAAGCTAGGTCGGCTATATTACTCTCTATCTCTAGAAAGTCAACCAGTAATGAAAACTATTTTTAAACTTTCTTTCTAAAACCTAACTCAATCAAACTTAACTAAGTCACTGTTTTATCAGAAGTTTTAATCTTCATCACCGCCGATGGATGTGCATTCTACAGCATTTCAGAGCCCTTGCAACACTTCTTGCAAAGATTTTTTTTCGTGTGTTTATTTTTCAAACCAATAAAAATACAAGTAATTGTTATATATAGTTAATTTATTTTCATTATTTTTGAATTTTATTGAGCACCTTCAACAAAACCTACCCACTAAATCAATAAGATATTGTTTTATTTGAATTTAAATTATAAAAGTATTTATCACATGACTTATGTCGTTCAATTCACATTCTATTCTTGTTTGATTCTTCATCAACCTGGCGTTTATATACACAAAACTTGTTTTATCCAGTCTTCTTCCAAGATACATAGGCCCGATTTAAATATGAAAAACTTGATTGCAACCCTAAAAATTAAAAAAGCCATCGCTATTGAGCAATGGCTTTTGGAATATTAAGCAACAATTAGAATTTCATACTGACACGTGCCCAATAATTTCGGCCAATATTGTTAAATTGCTCTGTTGTAGACAAGCCGACACCCGCATTACCCATTTTGTTTAAATGTTCGGTATAGGTTTTATCTAAAACGTTATCGACCCCCACAGAAAGATCAACACCATCCGCAATGTGATATGTGCCATTTAAAGACAGTGTGCCAAAGCCTGCACTTTTCTGAACATCATAACCAACGATATTTCCTTCACGCTCACTAATTCGGTTTTGACCATCGACCAAACGCCAGTAAGCACCCAACGTATAATTATCCTGGACATAACGTAAATTCACCCGAGCTTCTAAAGGTGCAATCTGTGGCAACGGCGTATTATCAGTGGTGTTTTCACCCCATGCATACATGGCACTGACATCAGCTTGAATAGCATCGGTAAACTGATAACCCATCCCTGCTTCTGCACCTGCGATGGTAGCGTCGACATTGCGGCTATGCGCATCCAACATTCCCATCATGCCAGCAGATTTATAGGTTGTTAACACATAATCATTAATCAAACCTGCGTACGCTGATGCCCATGAACTAAACTGACCATGCGCATGCTGATAACCCAGATCAAGCTGTAAGGTTTTTTCTGTATCGATATTATTAAAGGTATTTGGATCACCATTGCCTGATTTTGGACTAAATAACTCCCAGTAATCCGGCATGCGCTCGACATAACCTAAACCGATATAAGTTTTACCATCATCATGTTCAGGATGGGTATTTTCAAAACGTAAGAATGCACTTGGCAACGTTTTACTACGCTCTACATTCAAATCCGCCTGAAGAGATTCAGCACGTCGATCCAAAACTTCAACATGATCCAGTCGCACTCCGGATACCAGTTTATTATTTCCGCCCAGCTGATAACTCAACTCTCCAAAACCGCCATAGGACTGAAACTCCATATCAATAGAGCGAGCTTTGCCTTTATAACTGTTATGCATGCCTTTACGGATACTATGTTCATTATTCTGCGTATCGATCCCCGTAATCAGCTCGATATCATCCCACTCCTGTGTCATCGCAACCCGGGCATTTAAAGTCTTACGTGCCACGTTGGTTGCCATCGGCATATTCATCATCGGAGTGGGCTGGAACTCACGTAAACTAAAGTTATCCATCACATGATCATTAAAATTATAGTTCACTTGGGCTTCAACTTTCTTGATCACATCAGTAACATTTTTCTTCTCAAATCTTAGACCGAGGCTTTCTCTGGCAAATTTTGAGCCATCCATCGCCCGGCCCGCATACACGGCTTCACCATCTGCTTTACCTGCGGTCAATTCAACCCAGGTATCTTCATTGGGCGTGAGACCCAAAGCCAGATCGGCATTCCAGCGCTCCCAGTCTGATGGCACAGTATTACCACTTCCATCCTGATAGCTATCAGATACAGAACGGTTGCTATTCAGGCGGATATATTTTTTGTCATCCCCTGCTGCTACTTCAATATTTTGATCCAGACGACCAAATGAACCCATCAATACGCTTGTCTGACCACGATAGTTTTTATCTTCATCAAACTGTTCCGGACTACGTTCAAAAATTACGGTTGCGGCAGATCCAGTATTGGCATATTGAACCGTTTGTGGCCCTTTAATCACTGAAATCTGGTCATAGCTTTCTGGAGAAATATAAGAGGTCGGTGAATCCATACGGCTTGGACAGGCTCCCAGGTTTTCGGTGCCATCGGTCAGGATTTTAATCCGGGAACCAAACATGCCACGGAAGGTTACATCACCATTGGTACCGGCACCACTATTCACCGCACTAAAGCCGACAATACTCTGTAAATAATCGGCACCATCGCTGGCAGGAATCGGCTGAATTGGCTGTTTCGGATCAGCACGGACAATCAGGCCATTGGCATCATTACCCGCAGCAGAGGTCACCACAATCGGCGCCATAGTGTACACAGGAAGGCTTTCATTTGCCATGCTGACTTGTGAATAACAAGCAACACAAATCGCAGCCGCAAGTGGCTGTAAAGAAAATTTAGGCTGAGCCATTTCTCTATCTCACTAAATACATAAATTAGGCACGGCTTGAGTCAATACCAACCCAAGCTGAAAAATGCAGATTTATGCAGGCAGTGGTGGCGCTCGCCCCTGAGGAATTAAGAAGAGTTGCTGAAGGACAAACCAGACATGCTTAAAGGTTTTTTGATAGGCAATTAAACGGACATGAATCCGGTCAAGAACCTGTTTGATGTCCAGATCAGGCGGTAAGACTAAATTGGCATGAACCTTACAGTACTGACACTGATGATTGGCATCATGATGATCATGTTGAAGATGATCAGATTGGATAAGGTGACTATGCTCGCCAGCGCTATGCTGCGCATGAGCATCTGTCGCGATAAAAAGCGCACGCGTGATGGTTTCACAGACCGGAGCAACCTGATATTGCTTCGGTAACAAAGGCTGTAAAAATACAGCAATCTGTAGAAACACAGCTGCAAATGCAAATAGCAGCCCCGCGCGTAAAAACACAGGCTATTCCTAAAACATGCTTATGTTGATTATAACAAAGCCCAATCAGAATTGGGCTTTGCTAGACCATTTAAATAAACTTTAAAATGATCCTAGCGTTTCACTGCCACCTTGTCTTTATTACGCTGGCGAACCAGTTTTTCCACTTTTTCACGTGCACGTTGACGTTTTAATGGCGATAAATAATCGACAAATAATTTGCCATTTAAGTGATCCATTTCATGTTGGATACACACAGCGAGAAGTCCGTCAGCATCGAGCTCAAATGCTTGACCTTCCAGATTAATTGCCTCGATTTTTACGCGTGACGGACGATCAACTTTATCGTATATTTGAGGAACTGATAGACAGCCTTCTTCGTAGGGCTGCGTTTCTTCAGTCAATGGTGTGATTTTGGGGTTAATAAACACCATCGGTTGATCTTTATTTTCAGACAGATCCATAACAATCAGCTGAATATGACGATCCACCTGAGTCGCGGCAAGTCCGATACCTGGTGCTTCATACATGGTTTCAAACATATCCGCAGCGAGCTGACGAATTTCATCAGTCACTTCTTCGACAGGTTGTGCAATGGTACGAAGACGGGGATCCGGGAAACTTAAAATAGGTAATAAGGCCATACTGCGTCCTCAATTATGCCATTGATCAAAAAACCAAATGAAGGGAATGCTTCATCAAAAAAATGTGTGTAAGATCGTTATTATAACGCAACTACGCACATAATTTTAGGAATTATGATAATGAAAAAGGTTTTGAAGGGCATGCCATTTTTTAGTGCCTTGGGGTTTAAAAATCAGATGCTGGCACTTGCCGTTTGTGTAGGCGTCAGTATGGGGACCATTCATTCTGCCGAGGCAGCACCTGCACGCAACGTCAATCCACCGGCATTAAAAGCCAATGCACCGAACGTTTATGTGGTGAAAAAAGGCGATACGCTTTGGGACATCTCGAAACGTTTCCTGAAAAATCCGGTACGTTGGCCGGAAATCTGGGCCAGCAATAAGCACGTGAAAAATCCACACTGGATTTTCCCGGGTGACCGCCTGTTAATGTGCGATTACCAGGGCCGTCCAATTATTGGTAAAGACGAAGGTGATGGTTGTGAAGGTATTATCAGCCGCTATCTTGGCAGTACTTCTCTGCAACCCCAGATTCGGGTTGAATCTTTAAATAATACCATTCCAGTGATTCCGCTTGAGCATATCAAGCAGTGGCTGGAACGCTATACCCTTCTGGCACCTGATTCAGTTCAGGGCACACCCTACATTCTCGGAACTGCAGATCAGCGCGTACTGGCTGGCAAAGGCCAGAAAGTTTATGCACGTGGTCACGGTCTGGTAGTTGGCCAACGCTATGCGGTGTATCGTGAAGCGGAACCGTATGTATTTACGGATGCAAACGGCAAGAAATATACGGCTGCACTGGAGCTGCAACAGGTGGCATCTGGTATTGCAGTTCGTGGCGAAGGTGATGTCACCACACTTGAACTGACAGATAGTTACAATGCTGAAGTACGTCGCGGTGACCGTGTACTCCCTGAATACGATCCAATGTTACCAACCCTGTTCTATCCGACCAATGCGGAAAACATTGCTGCCGGTGGCCAGATTGTGCGTGTATTGGGATCAATTGGTACCGCGGCACGTCATAGTGTTGTCACCATTGACCGTGGTACGGCACATGGGGTTCAGACAGGTCATGTCTTTAGTGTGAATCAAAAAGGTGAAGTGGTCACTGATCCGAAGACTAAAGAACGTGTGCAATTGCCAGGCGAGCGTATTGGTCAGGTCATGGTATTTAAAACCTTCGATCAATTGAGCTACGCTTATGTGCTGGAAAGTGAATTACCAATCAAGGTTGGTGCCAACATTCAGCCGCCACTATTAGAAGACTAAGCTTTTAAACGGGATGATGTGGATTGATCGGCATCATCCCTCCTGTTTGAACTCATACCCATAATAAGAAGACACCGAAATAGGTCTCACCATGTTGAATACATTGTCGACAGCGCAAATCCATGCCATTACGCTGTGGTATTTACTGCAACACTCCCTCAGCAGCTTTTATAAAATCAGTCAGCATTATGCAGACCTCGCCCATGCAATTGATGGTTCTCAAACCGAAACCTGGCGTAAGTTGGGCATTCATAAAAACCACATTCAGCGCCTGCAAGATTTCCAGTCAAGTGAGTCGCAGCTCCATTTTCAGCGCAGTCTTGAGCAGATCCAGTTGCACAGTGACTTTGTGCTTTTACATACAGATGCCGAATATCCACAGCAATTGAGCCATTATGCGCATAAGCCGCCAATCCTGTTCGGGCAAGGGTATGCAGATCAATTGCTGCAACCGCAAATCGCGATTGTGGGGAGTCGCAAGCCAAGTCTGCACGGCCGGCAAGTCGCTTATGACTTTGCTTTTTATTTGAGTGAACAGGGTTTTTATATTAATAGTGGCCTGGCACAAGGGATTGATGAAGCAGCACATCAGGCCGCATTACAACATCGGCGAACGATTGCAGTGATGGGCACAGGCATTGAACAGACCTACCCTGCCGCCCATCAAACACTACGTCAGCAAATCATCGAACATGGAGGTACGGTCATTACTGAGTTTTTGCCATTTACTCCCCCCTTACAGCAGCATTTTCCACGGCGTAACCGAATTGTCAGTGGCTTAAGCCTCGGGGTGATTGTGGCAGAAGCCGCCTTGAAAAGCGGTTCATTGCTGACCGCACAATGGGCAGCGGAACAAGGCAAGACCACATTCGCCATTCCGGGACATATTTACAGCGAGCATCATCAGGGCTGCCACCAACTGATTCGTGAAGGTGCAATTCTGATTGATCACCCGCAGCAGGTCATCGAAGAACTGGCACTGGCGACGCAATGGCAGGCTTTGGAAAATACTCCCAAACTGGAAGTCGCTGCAGCAGAATCACAACAGATCCCACCACATCTTCTTAGTCTATATAACCAGCTGGACTGGGTGGGACAGACTCTGGATCAGCTGGGAACGCAGGTGCAGCAAGAAGTATCTGCCTTGACCAGTCAACTGATGGAACTGGAATTACTCGGTTTTTGCACCCAGCAAGCCGGCCTGTATCTACGTTGTCGGATTCTTAAATAAGGTTCACAATAGCGCTTTGTTGTTTGATATAAGGTATCCACATGATCACTACCTCTGTTGCCGAAGCAGCAGCATGGCTTAAAGACGGACAAGTCTTGGCATATCCCACAGAGGCTGTTTGGGGCTTGGGTTGCGACCCCTACAATGAACAGGCATTTCATCAGATTTTGACCTTGAAGCAGCGCCCGATTGAGAAAGGTGTAATTTTGTTGGCAGCTCATCTTTCACAGGTAGAACATCTGCTGCAGGATTTAAGCGAAGAAATGCGTGAAAAAGTGATTGAATCCTGGAGCAATGACAGGCCTGCTGAGCGTGCGACCACCTGGCTGCTTCCTGCCCATCAGGAGATTCCTGGCTGGATTAAGGGCAAGCATCCCAAAGTTGCAGTCCGCGTCACCAACCATCCGCTCTGTGTAGCATTGTGTCAGGCCTTTGGCGGTTTTATCGTTTCTACCAGTGCCAACCCTGCCGGCATGGAACCTGCCCGCTCACTGCAGGATGCGATCCGCTATTTTGACCAGAACCTGAATTATCTAAATGGTGACCTCGGTTTAAGTCAGCAACCAAGCCGGATCATTGATGCAGTGACTGGTGTAGTTATTCGTGACTGAGTCCTGTCTGATTTAGTCGGGACACTCAAGCCCGACTAAAGTTTTAAGACAAAAAAAAGCTCAGCCATATAGGGATGGCTGAGCATAAAAAAGGATGTGCATAAATCACATCCAGAGGGTTCATAAAATCTCTGGGAGTCTGATAAAACAAGGATTTTCTTGCTTGATCCTTCTCGATGGGCGCATTATGAAAGAAACTGAATACAACGACAAGTACAATAAAACAATCAAACAATACATATTTTCTATTAATAGCAAACAATTTTTGACCAATATTCAAAATATCTTGCTCTTTCTATTCTCTTTTTAAAATAAAACGATATTTTTCTATTTGTTTTAGCATTTGAAAATTAGCATTTAAAAGGGGATTTCAATTAAAAAAAATTGTTCAAAAGATCAATATTTAATCAGACAAAATTCTTAATCAGCCCTTTTAATTCCTGATTAAGCAGATCTTCCGGGATATTGAGCCCAGAGGATTCCGAGTAAAATGATGCCACCGCCGATACTGTGATACATGGTCCAGGCTTCACCTAACCACAAATATGCGACTACCGCGGTAAAGATCGGCATCAGGTTCATAAAAATACTACTGCGATTGGGACCAAGTTGCTGCACAGCCATCATCCAGAATAACGGCGCGGCAATAGAAGGGAAAATTCCGGCATAGATAATACTGGCTGCATTAGCGTGATTGATGCTGTCCAGACCTAAAATCAATACCAAAGGAATATGATAGAGAAAGGCCATAAAAATCTGGATATACAGGCTCACTAAGAGTGGAATCTGAATCTGCCATTTCTTCAGAAACACGCCATAACAGGCATAGAAAAATACTGCGATCAACATCAACAGATCGCCAATATAGCTTTCACCTACGCTTAAGAACTGCAGACCCTGCCCTTGCGCCATGACATACATCAAGCCAATAAAGGACAGAAGACTCCCTAGCACTGCAGCCTGTGTCGGGCGAATCTTTAAAACAAAAATACCCACGATAATGGTAAAAATTGGAATAAAGGCATTGATCAGGCCCATATTGGTCGCAGTAGTGTAGTGTGCCGAGCTATAGGCCAGTCCCTGATACAGCACCATTCCCAGCGCACTCAAAACAGCAAAATGTCCGAGATATGGACGAATTTCCGGCCAGGCGGCTTTGACTTTGGACAACATGAATGGAGTTAAAATCAGTAAGGCCAAGGCCCAGCGGTAGAAACTAATACTGATGGGAGAAATATAATCTGCCACATAACGGGTAACCGTCATATTCAGAGACCAAATCAAAACTGCGGCCAGTGGTAAGGCCATGGCCCACCAGACTGCCTTTTGTTGCTGTGTCATACTTTCATCCATGAGTCGCTGGTCTTGTTATTAAGCTATGCCTATTCGCGCATCCTAGCATAATAGATTTTTCACATAATATTGAGGCAATTTGCAGCTTTAAGTAACTGAGCTCACCTGTTGCTACTTGTACTGAAAGCGAATACCCGTTAAAACAAATACCGTTCAGTCGCAATAAACAGGAAATCTAATGACTCGCTCTGTATATGACATTCCAGTAAAAACTATTCAAGGAACAGAAACCACTTTAAACCAGTACCAGGGTAAGGTTTTGCTGGTGGTTAACGTCGCATCTAAATGTGGCCTGACGCCGCAATATGAAGGCTTACAAAAACTGTATCAGGACAAAAAAACAGAAGGTCTGGAAATTCTGGGCTTCCCTGCCAATAACTTTTTGGAACAGGAACCAGGTAGCGAAGCCGAGATTCAGGAATTCTGTTCAGTGAATTATAAAGTCGACTTCCCGCTATTTGCTAAAATCTCTGTCGCGGGTGAAGACAAGCATCCTTTATATGCCACCCTTACGCAGGCTGTACCGGAACGTATCGGTGAAGGCCCTTGGTGGAAAGATCTGGTCGATTATGGTTTAACCCCAAATCAGCCACCAGAAGTGCTCTGGAACTTTGAAAAATTCCTGATCAATAAAAATGGTGAAGTAGTGGCACGTTTTGCTCCAGATATTACTGCAGATGATCCACGGATTGTCGATGCAGTGAATGCAGAACTTGCAAAATAATTCTCGATTATTCTCATAAGCATCAAGCTTGAAATAAGTATCTATTTTCTTGGTAGATACTTATTTTTTTTATTTAAAAATGATTATTTAATTGCATTAAAATTCACCTAAAACATTTTCAAAGTGATTGCAGGCCAAACAAGCCAATTCGGTGAGAACAAAGTACTTCTTTACCAGCTTTTAATAATCTTTTTCTTGTTTTTGAATAGAGCAACGTTCGCAACCCAAAAGAATTGTTATGAGTTTGCAACAATCTTTTTTATCTCCATAGTTTGTCCTTATATTAGATACTAATAAAATTCCATCACCTGTATCGAGACCCTGATTCCATGTCCAAGATTCTTGCCAATGCTGTCCTTCCTTTCGCATTATTTAGCTCTGGAATTTTATTAATGGGTTGTGAACAGGCCGTCGAAGCACCGGCTGAACAGGCAGATACCACGACGTCCGATCTGGAACCAGCCTCTCAGCAACAGAGCTCAACAGCGCAAACCGAGCTTAAATCGGGCAATATGTTTTATATGGTTCGTGATGTAGCCGACTTGCAGCTCAAGGCCGGCAGTTATGTGGAACAGTTAAAACAGACCCAGACCGAACTGCAAACGGCGGTCGAAGCCAAGGATACCCAGCAACTGCAGTCCACTGCGACTCAGCTTCAACAGCAACTCAGCAGTTTTAATCAGGTGCTGGGCAACCTGAACTTGAAAAGCCAGGAAATTGACCAGATTCGTGACAACATCATGACCGCCAATCAGCAAGTTCTGGCTTCTCCTCTTTTAAACGGTCAGGTAGATTTTAGCCAAGTAAACTTGAAAAAGATTGAATCACAGATGGTTAATGTGCAATCCGAAATGATCAAACTGGCCGGCTTGCTGATCCAGAATCCAGATCAGGAATCAGAGAACAATACTGATCAGGACAATACTTAAAATACCTAAAAATCTCATTTTGAGGCGATTGATCGAAACACATCTTCCTCAATCGCCTTGCAGGCTATACACTGTTATGGATTATAAAAATTATATTTAGATCAAGAATTTTCATCTAATCAGATCATCAGGAGTTCAATCATGTCGAATTCAGTGCTGTATTCTGTGGTTTCAGTCACATCCCGGCTTGATCTGAAAGATCCTTTTATTTTTACCGTTCATCATCAAGATCATTATCCACAAGGCAATGCCGAATTAGGCCCAGTTTCCCCGCCACAGCAGCATGAATATGACATGTATTATGGCGAGAGTATTCCCGGTTTTCCGGAGCATCCGCATACTGGCTTTGAAACCATTACCATTGTCGAGCGCGGTTATGTCGATCATTTTGACTCGCTGGGAAACTCGGGACGTTATGGCGCGGGTGATGTGCAATGGCTGACTACCGGCAATGGGGTACAGCATTGCGAGATGTTTCCCTTAATCCATCAGGATCAGGACAATCCTCTGGAGCTGTTTCAAATCTGGCTGAATTCCTCACCGGAACAGAAAAAGCAGCCGGCCGATTATAAAATGTTGTGGCGTGAACAAATTCCACATGTATTTTCAGCCGATGCGGCCGGACGTAAAGCGGATATTCGGGTCATTTCAGGACAGTTTAAACAGACTCAGGCACTGGATCGTCCGCCACATTCATGGGCAGCCATTCCAGAGAATCAACTCAATATTTATTTAATCACTTTACAACCGGAAGCAGAATTAACCATTCCTGCCAGCACTGCTACTGCAACGCGTTTTTGTTATTTTTATCAAGGTAAAAGCCTGGAACTGGAAGGACAGAAGGTAGCGCCGAAGCATCTACTGGAACTCAAACCGGATGCAGATATTCAGCTCAAAGGTGGGCTGCTGGAATCGCATATTTTATGGCTGGAAGGTGAACCGATCGGTGCACCGTTGGCTATGCAGGGCCTTTTGTTTTGAATAGTGCGCAAGAGCTGGAGACTGCTTTTCGCCGTTATCGTGAAACCCAGTTTGGTGGCTGGCCTTGGCCAAGTGCTGAACCGTCATTTCCACCAGAATACTCGCGTTTCGCCAGTTATGAAGGCGGCAAACGTGAAGAATATCCAGACCAACCAGACAAAGAAGCCACTGAATAGTGGCTTCTTTGATATCAGATCGTATTATTTTTTCGGGCTTTTGACGACGACCAGTTTCTTCTGCACAAATTCTCTAAAACCATCAATCGACAGTTCATGCCCATAACCGGAATTTTTGATTCCGCCAAATGGCAATTCGGGCGTGGTGTCGGTAAACCAGTTGATCCAGATCATGCCAGTTTCCACCCGTGACGCCAACTTTTTCGCCCGCTCGATATCCTGAGCATGGATCACGCCACCTAAGCCATAATTGGAATCATTGGCAATTTCGACGATTTCATCATCATCCTTCGCCACATAGATTTGCGCCACCGGGCCAAAGAATTCTTCATACCAGGCTTCATTTTCACGCGTGATATTTTCCAGAATGGTTGGTGCATAGAAATTGCCTTGATGGTCTACAGCCTTACCACCAGTGACCACAGTTGCACCTTGTGCTACGGCCTTCTCGACCTGCTTTCTAAGTTTTTCTAGCGCGTCTTTTGAAGACAGCGGCCCTAACGTCGTTTCAGGATCGAGCGGATCACCCAGCTTTAACTGTTCAAAAGCTTTGAGCATGCCGGCTTTGAATTGTTCGGCAATTTTTTCATGCAAGATAAATCGCTTCGCCGCCGTACACACCTGCCCGGCATTATTGACCCGCGCCTGACAGCCTAACTTGATGGCGCGTTCCAGATCTGCATCATCCAATACGATGAATACATCATTGCCACCCAATTCCAGTGTAGATTTTTTAAGATGTTTTCCGGCCTGTTCAGCGACTGCACTACCCGCACCTTCTGAACCTGTGAGTGCCACACCACGCACGCGCTTGTCTGCAATCACCTCAGCGACCTGATCACTGCTGATAAACAGATTGGTCCAGACACCTTTGGGTGCGCCTGCATCCAAGATCAGTTGTTCAAAAGCTTCCGCACATTGCGGCACAATACCAGCATGTTTTGCCAGAACCGGATTACCAATGGCACAGTTCGGGGCAAAGACCCGCATCAGTTGATAAAATGGGAAATTCCACGGTTCGACGGCCATGATAATACCCAGTGGATGATGCTCAACCCAGGCTTCACCCAGTTCCGTTTCATAGGACACGGGCGCTAAAAATTCTTTGGCATGATCAGCATAGTATTCTGCGATTTTGGCACAGGTTTCGATTTCACCTTCACCCTGCTTGATCAGTTTCCCCATATCCAGCGTCATGAGCTTAGCTAGTTCAGACTTTTGCTCTCGCATACTGCTGGCTAATTTTCGCAGTACTTCAATACGGGTATCGACCTGTTGTGACCAGTCTGACTTTAGGATTTGTTCTGCAGTATCGAGGGCATTTTGAATATCTTGATCGTTATGGGATGGGTAGTCTTTCAATTTTTGATTGGTAAATGGATTAATAGATTGATAAGCCATGATTTTCCCTTTTTCAATTATAAGTTTTGCCTGTTCTGAACCCAGTCAAATGAAGCTCTAACAAGCGAAATCGTTCGAATTATTTAACTTATCATTGATTTTTTTATAGTAGGTGCCTGTTTACAGATTGGTTCAAATCATTACTGAGAGCGGGTAAAAGTTGTATCAAGTGGTACAAAATGAAATTTATTTAAGAATCGGAAATGTAAAACTAACACTCTCAAGATCAATACTTGCAAAAATTCTAAGCTAAAACAAATAATTTAAATCAGCTGTTTTAAGGTGATGTTAAAAAATATAAATTTCAAATTTTCAGGTGTGTAGTACATTATCTATATATTTGAAAAAAGAAAATTTATCATGAGTCAAATAAAATCTAATATCATTCAAACAGCAGAAAACTATTTTGATAATACAGTTTTAGAAACGACTGATACTATTTTTCAAGAAATTTTAAAAGCTTTTCCAATAGCATCATCAGGTTTAGCTATTTATCAAGTTTTTAGGAGCTATAACGAAAAGCAAAAACTGAAAAATATCCTGGAATTTATAAAAGAAGGTGAAAAGTTAGCATCAGGAACATTACTGAAAATCTTCAAGGATCAAAATAACTTAGAAATAGGTGGTGAATTACTCAATGCTTTAGATAAAGCCTATTTAATACATCAATCTAAAATGCTCGCTCGTTTAGCTCTTTTATATGATGCGAAAGAAATAAATCGTGAAACTTTTTTAAGATATGCTCATATTATTCCTCAATTTACATCGTTTTTATTAGAAGGGTTAGAAAAAGCCTACTTATCATTTGAAATGAACAAATCCAAGAAGGATTACCACCTTAAGAATAATGAATGTAACTTTTCAGCATCTGAATTAGAAAAGTTTGGTTTTTTGTACGTAGTAGCTACATCTGGTTCTGGCAATAATTATAGCAGAGAAAAAGACTTAATCTTTTTTATGAACACATATATAAAAACAAACATGATAAGAACCTATGAACCAAAAAAAACCACCCTTTCGGGTGGTTTTTTCAATCTCAAACCGTCTCTTATTGAGCGCGGTTTTTGATTTTGCGGATCGTTTCCAACTGTGCAGCAGTTTCTGCAAGAGCAGCCAAAGCAGCAGCAGAGTCCAAATCGCTCTTTTGATTCGCAAGCAATGCTTCAGCGTGTTTACGCGCTTCAACAATAGCTGCTTCATCTAAGTTTTCTGCACGGACTGCAGTATCTGCAAGAACCGTAACAACATGCGGTTGAACTTCTAGAACACCACCAGATACATAGATCAACTCTTCTGTACCGTTTTCCAAAATAACGCGGATCGCGCCAGGTTGGAGCAAAGTTACCAACGGAGCATGGCCAGGCATAATACCCAACTCACCGCCAGCACCTTTTGCAATTAGCATAGTTATAGTGCCTGAGTACAAAGACTCCTGAACACTTACAACATCACATTGCATAGTCGCCATGAGAATCTCCTAAATTAGAGTAGCTAATTAAAGTTTCTCGGCTTTAGCAATAACTTCGTCAATACCACCAACCATGTAGAACGCTTGTTCTGGGATGTGATCGTATTCACCAGCTAGAAGACCTTTAAAGCCACGAATCGTTTCTTTAAGAGATACTAATTTACCAGGAGCACCAGTAAATACTTCAGCTACGTGGAACGGTTGAGAGAAGAAACGCTGGATTTTACGCGCACGGTAAACAACCAGTTTATCTTCTTCAGCAAGCTCGTCCATACCAAGAATCGCGATGATGTCTTTAAGCTCTTTATAACGTTGCAATACGTTCTGTACAGAACGTGCAATTTCATAATGCTCTTGACCAACAACTAACGGATCTAACTGGCGTGAAGTTGAGTCTAGTGGATCGATCGCTGGGTAAATACCAGAAGATGCGATGTCACGGCTCAATACAACAGTTGCGTCTAAGTGAGCAAACGTTGTAGCAGGCGATGGATCTGTTAAGTCATCGGCAGGTACGTATACCGCTTGGATTGACGTAATAGAACCAGACTTAGTCGATGTAATACGTTCTTGAAGAACACCCATCTCTTCTGCAAGTGTAGGCTGGTAACCTACTGCAGATGGCATACGACCTAGAAGTGCTGATACTTCAGTACCCGCTAGTGTATAACGATAGATGTTATCTACGAACAATAGTACGTCACGGCCTTTACCGTTTTCGTCTTTCTCGTCACGGAAATATTCAGCCATAGTAAGACCAGTCAACGCTACGCGTAAACGGTTACCCGGTGGCTCGTTCATCTGACCGTAGACCATTGCTACTTTGTCTAGAACGTTAGAATCTTTCATTTCGTGATAGAAGTCGTTACCTTCACGAGTACGCTCACCAACACCAGCAAACACAGATAAACCTGAGTGAGCTTTCGCGATGTTGTTGATCAACTCCATCATGTTTACAGTTTTACCAACACCGGCACCACCGAACAGACCAACTTTACCACCTTTCGCAAACGGGCAAAGTAAGTCAATGACTTTAATACCAGTTTCTAAAAGGTCAGTAGAAGCCGCTTGTTCTGCATAAGAAGGCGCTTGACGGTGAATTGGTAAACGCGCTTCAGTCGCAACAGGACCAGCTTCGTCGATCGGGCGACCAAGAACGTCCATGATACGGCCTAGAGTCGCTGTACCTACTGGTACAGAAATCGGCGCGTTAGTGTTAGTTACGTTCAAACCACGCTTAAGGCCTTCAGTAGAACCCATTGCAATAGTACGAACTACGCCATCACCAAGCTGTTGCTGAACTTCTAAAGTAGTTTCAGTACCATCTACTTGGAGAGCGTCATAGATCTTAGGAACGCTGTTGCGTTCAAACTCGACGTCGATAACCGCGCCGATGATCTGAATGATACGACCGCTATTCATTGCTGTCTCCTCAATTCAAAATAATGTTAAACGGCAGCGGCACCACCAACGATCTCAGAAATTTCCTGAGTAATCGCGGCTTGACGCAGCTTGTTATAAATAAGTTGCAGGCTCTTAATGATCTCGCCTGCGTTGTCTGTCGCTGCTTTCATAGCGACCATACGTGCAGACTGCTCACATGCGATGTTTTCAATCACACCTTGATACACCACAGACTCGATATAGCGAACCAACAAGCCATTTAAAAGCTCTTCAGCTTCAGGCTCGTAGATATAATCCCAACCGTATTGACGGTTCAGATTCTTGTCTTCTTCAGCAGCAGCCAAAGGAACAAGTTGTTCGATCTTTTGATTTTGAGTCATGGCATTGACAAAGCCGTTTGACACTAGATAAATACGATCTAACTCGCCTTTATCATAAGCATCCAACATCACCTGTACAGAACCAGATAACTGCTCAAGACTTGGAGCATCGCCGACTTGCGTCGTCGCACCAAGCACTTTACCGCCGTAGTTTTTAAAAAACGAAACCGCTTTTTGACCAATTAAAGCAAATTGAACTTCAATTGACTGCTCTTGTTGCTGTTGAACGTGTTTAACCACTTTCTTGAACAGGTTAATGTTCAAACCACCAGCAAGGCCACGATCTGAAGACACAATGATATAGCCAACGCGCTTAACCGGGCGTTCAACCATATAACGATGTTTGTATTCAGGGTTCGCTTGGACCAAATGAGCAATTACACGGTGCATATTTTCGGCATACGGACGGCCTTGAGCCATGCGCTCTTGCGCACGACGCATCTTAGAAGCTGCTACCATTTGCATCGCTCGAGTAATCTTCTGCGTGCTCTTGATACTAGCTACTTTGGCGCGAATTTCTTTTAAATTTGCCATACGCTTAACCTAGTATTCGAAAGCCCTTGCGAGCTTCCGAAGGTTGATTCCGTGAACCAAACCGACACTAAATTCAACAGAGGTTGAAATTAGTAAGTTTGAGTCGCTTTAAAGCTTTCAATACCTGCTTTGATTGCAGCTTCGATGTCTTTGTTGTAATCACCAGAGGCATCGATTTGTTGCATTAACGCAGCATGTTCTGAACGGAAGTAAGAAATTAACGCAGCATCAAAGTCTACGATTTTCTTAACGTCTACGTCAGCCATGTAGCCTTCGTTAGATGCATAAATTGAAACAGCTTGGTCAGCAATTGAGTATGGAGCATATTGTTTTTGCTTCATTAACTCAGTTACACGTTGACCATGTTCAAGTTGCTTACGAGTTGCTTCGTCAAGATCAGAAGCGAACTGAGCAAATGCTGCCAATTCACGGTATTGCGCCAAAGCAGTACGGATACCACCAGACAATTTCTTGATGATCTTGGTTTGCGCTGAACCACCAACACGAGATACAGAGATACCCGCGTTCACAGCAGGACGAATACCTGCGTTGAATAATGATGTTTCAAGGAAGATCTGACCATCAGTAATCGAAATTACGTTGGTTGGTACGAATGCAGATACGTCACCCGCTTGAGTTTCAATAATCGGCAATGCAGTTAATGAACCAGTTTGGCCTTTAACTTCACCGTTAGTGAATTTCTCAACGTAGTCAGCAGATACACGAGAAGCACGTTCAAGTAGACGCGAGTGTAGATAGAACACGTCACCTGGATACGCTTCACGACCTGGTGGACGGCGTAAAAGCAATGAAATTTGACGGTAAGCAACAGCTTGCTTAGACAAGTCATCATAAATGATTAACGCATCTTCACCGCGGTCACGGAAGTATTCGCCCATTGTACAGCCAGAGTACGGAGCTAGATACAGCATTGCTGCTGGATCAGCTGCAGCTGCTGCTACAACAGTTGTATACGCCATAGCGCCAGTTTCTTCTAGCTTGCGCACAACGTTAGCGATAGTCGATTGTTTTTGACCGATTGCTACGTATACACATTTAATGCCAGAGTTTTTCTGAGCGATGATCGCGTCGATCGCCATTGCTGTTTTACCAGTTTGACGGTCACCAATGATCAACTCACGTTGACCACGGCCTACAGGGATCATTGTATCTACTGATTTATAACCAGTTTGTACAGGTTGATCCACTGATTGACGCCAAATTACGCCTGGTGCTACTTTTTCAACAGCATCAGTTAATTTTGCATCAATAGGGCCTTTACCATCAATCGGGTTACCCAAAGCATCTACTACACGGCCTAAAAGTTCTGGACCAACCGGAACTTCTAATACACGACCTGTGCAACGCGCTTTTTGACCTTCTTGAAGGCTTAAGTAGTTACCTAAAACAACGACGCCCACTGAATCCTGTTCTAGGTTCAGTGCCATACCGTAAAGGCCGCCGTCGAATTCGATCATTTCACCGTACATAGCGTCAGCTAAGCCGTGAATACGCACAATACCGTCGGAAACCATAACAATGGTTCCTTCGTTCTTAGCGGTTGCGCTGGTGTCCAGATCGCCGATACGCTGTTTAATGAGCGCACTGATCTCGGATGGATTCAGTTGTTGCATTGCGCTATACCTCAATCTTTTTAAAGTTCAGTCTTCTAAATGCAATTAAGCAAGAAGACGAGTACGCATTTTTTCAAGCTTGTTAAGCGCAGAATCATCTATCACTTGGTCGCCTGCACGAATAACTACACCAGCAATCAGCGCTGGGTTAACTTCTACAGAAACATTTACGGCAGCTTCGAATTTCTTCTCTAATGCATGCGCAAGTAATTGTTCTTGTACTGAAGTTAATGGGAATGCAGATTCAATCACTACATCCACAGTATTGTTATTCTGTGATTTAAGCTGCTCATATTCTGCTGCAATCTCAGGAAGAAGAACCAAACGGTTATTCTCTGCAAGCAATGTCAGGAAGTTAGACACTGCTGCAGTTTGGTCTTCACCTAAAACTTTCGCAAAAAGAGCCACCTGCTCAGCAGGTGTAAGCTCAGGGCGATTTAGATAAGCTGAAAATGCTTCGTCTTGCACCGCAGCACTGAGCAATTCAAGTGCTGTTGACCAAGAGTCAGTTGCACTTTGCTCAGAAGCGTAAGCAAATGCTGCTTTAGCGTATGGGCGTGCCAACGTCAAGAGTTCAGCCATAATCCGCCTCTCTTAAAGTTTAGCAGCCAGCTGAGTCAGCATGGCATTGTGAGCTTCTGCATCAACTTGCTGGCTAAGAATTTTCTCAGCACCAGTTACTGCAAGAGCAGCCACTTGTTGACGCAATTCTTCGCGAGCAGCATTGATTTCAGTATCAACAGCTTCTTTAGCCTGTTGACGAATACGCTCACCTTCAGCCGCAGCTTGGGTACGCGCTTCTTCGATCAATTGTGCACCACGACGGTTCGCTTGTTCGATCAATTGAGCCGCTTGTGCTTTTGCCGCGTCTAACTCAGCTTTCACTTGTGCTTGCGCATCTGCAAGGTCAGCCTTCGCTTTTTCAGCAGCATTTAAGCCATCAGCGATTTTACGCTGACGTTCACTAATCGCATTGATTAGTGGTGGCCATACAAACTTCATGCAGAATGCGACGAAAATCGCAAACGCAATCGCTTGGCCAAACAATGTGAGGTTGATATTCATTGCAAATTCCTCAAATAGTGAATTTCGGAATTAAGCTGATTAACCTACAAATGGATTAGCGAAGATGAAGAACAAGCCAATACCAACACCGATCATAGGCACAGCATCAAGAAGACCCGCGATTAAGAACATACGAGTTTGAAGTTGTGGAGCCAATTCTGGTTGACGAGCTACAGCTTCAAGGAAACGGCCGCCTAGAAGACCAAAACCAATCGCAGTACCTAAAGCACCGAAAGCGATCAAGATAGCAGATGCAATTGCAACTAGACCTAAAGTGAGTTCCATGATAATTCCTCAGAGGTTAGGTTTTATACCAAATTAAGTTAAAAAATTGTGTGCCCAACCATCCGTTGATAGTTAGGCAATACCATTAATGCTTTTCGCTTGCCATACTCATGTACACGATAGTCAACATCATGAAAATGAATGCTTGTAGCGTAATAATCAAAATGTGGAAAATCGCCCAAGGCACAGACAACGCCCACTGGATCCAGAACGGTAATAACGCGATAAGAATGAAGATTAACTCACCCGCATACATGTTACCGAACAGTCGTAGAGCCAATGAAACTGGTCGCGCCAAGAAAGTAGTCAATTCCAACAATAAGTTGAATGGAATTAAAAGCACTTTAGCAACTGGATTACTTGGGTTAAATGGGTTCAGTGCTAACTCACCAACGAAGCCGCCAACACCTTTCTCACGAATACTATAGAAAATAATTAAGAAGAATACAGAAATAGACATACCGAGGGTAATGTTTGGATCTGTAGTCGGAACAATTTTAAAGTAAACCTGATGAGGGTCTACACCCAGCATAGAAGCAATCGCGTGTTGAGCTACATAAGGAATAAAGTCAACAGGGATCAAATCCATCAAGTTCATGAGGAAAATCCACACGAAAATGGTTAATGCTAAGGGTGCAATTAATCGAGACTTCCCGTGGAAGGTATCACGTACACTTGAATCTACAAACTCGATAATCATTTCAATTGCAGACTGGAACTTGGTAGGAACACCAGCATTAGCCGCTTTCGCAACCAACCAGAACAACAAACAGAAAATCAGACCCAGTCCGATAGACCAACCCATTGAATCCAAGTGAATAGCAGTGAACCCCATCTGTTGAGCTTCAGCACCGCTCTCGGCCAATTTCCACGTACCGTCCGGCATTTTGCCATAGGTCATGTTGGTCAAGTGATGCTTGATATACTCGGTCGAAGTAAGGGCATGTTCTTCAGCAGCCATAAATCACACCTGGTCAATGTCAAAAAACTAATAGAACAAACGAATATCGCGTGCTGCTTGATATCTCGCCTGCTCCTGAAAAACTTTTCAATTTCTTGTTGTGCTTATACTCATTTTTGTAGACGTGACGCCCAAAACGGAGCGACCCACGACATGGCTTGAACAAGTATAAAACCACAAAACAACGCCACCGCTGACAACGGTTTAACATTGCTTAAAATTAAAATGAAACCAACAATCACAATGGCAAACTTTCCCATCAAGCCTTTATACATGTTCGAAAGAACTTGTTTAGACGCGCGGGCTCCTGCTGCTCGAAACGATTGCCACGAAAAATAACAAGTCGCGAGCCAACATACCAGTGCACCTAATGCTGCACTCAAGGCTGCGGTTGAGTCTTTCACGACCCAGCCGATCAAGGCTGAAACAGGGATCATACAGGCTTGCAGGAGGACCAAAGCTTTCGCTAATCGTCGGTCAATCAAGCGACTAGTTCGGCTCATTATTTATTCACTCACAGCAATCATGCTTGACAAGTTTAACAGGTGATTATTTTTAATCGCAGGCATTATAGAGTTACACCCCTGAACATGCAATCTTTTCCCGACCTTAGTCGTGTTTTTTTAAATCGGGTCACTGCTGTTAAACTAATCAAAATCTGTCTATTTTTTAAATCATTAGCGTGCATTTAGTACACATTTCTGGGTTTCTGTAGCCAATTGCTGCCAAGCCTGCACAAAGTCCCCTGCCCCGCTCATGCTTTCATCGACATGCTGGAACAGTACCGGATTGAGTTTGCGGTACTGGTTTTCACTGGCATGACCTTCGGCCAGCAGACACATTTTGCGCTGTGGACGATGATCCTGTAAAAACTTGATTTGGGCTACGGTTGGCGAAACATGTGGATCATCGGTCAGTGCGCCCATGAACTTCAGATTCAAGGGACGTTCCAGATATTGATAGGCATCATGATACGACCAGTAAGCTTTGGCTTTAGTGCTGGAGCTATAACGCTGGGCCGTCGCAAACATGCTTTGCGCAAAGTCGCGTGCATTTTTCCAGTACAGTTCACGGTTCTCCGGCAATTGTTGCGAACGCAGCGCCGCAATAAAGAAGCCAATCCTTACGGCATTGTTTGGATCGAGCCAGACATGCGTATCTACCGTATTTTTTAAGGCCTCACCACGCGGGTTACGCATCGGCAATGTGGTCAAAATACCGGATTCCAAAATAGCGATACCTTTATGACTGTCATTCAGCACTTTGGCCAGCGGTGCTTCATGCGCCTGACCCAACCAGATCACCAGACCGGCATCCTGAATGATTTTACGATGTGCCGGGGTCAGACTGACATCATGTCCGCTCTGATTGGCCAGTAATAAAGTCGGCTGTTCCACGCCCTGGGTAATTTTCTTGGCAATCAGATAGATCGGCTGAGTCGAGACCACCAGACTTTGTGACCAACTGAGTGTGCTGAACAAAGCCAAAAGACCCATTGCAAGGAGACGGAACATGAGTAGAAATCACTTAAAAACGAGAAAATTAGTAAGTGTTATAATATAACAAAAATACAAAAATACCTATGCCCAATCGAAACTCTGAACGCTTCATGTTAAGATTTGAAATCTATTAATTTTCAGTTTCGCACTTGAGGTGAACTATGGGTTCTTGTTCGCACGAACACCACAACGCATTGCACGGCGTGCACGACCATCCCAATGTCGCACAACGTCTTGCTGAAGCGGAAAGTCTTTGTGCAGCAACAGGCGCACGCCTTACCCCTTTGCGTAAAGAAGTGCTGGAACTCATTTTAAATGCGACTGGCCCGATGGGGGCTTATGATTTACTGGCACAAATGAAAAATGCCAGTGATCGTCCTGCGGCGCCACCTACGGTATACCGAACTCTGGATTTTTTATTGGGTAAAGGGCTGATTCACCGCCTGACCTCGATCAATGCCTATATTCCTTGTTGCCATCCACGTGAAGGGCATCAGGCGGCTTTTTTAATCTGTACCGAATGTAAAGCGGTGACAGAAGCATCAGCGCAAGGTCTGCTTGACCAACTTGATGCACTTGCAAGCTCGGATGACTTTAGCGCACATCACAGCATTATTGAAATTTCAGGAATCTGTCAGCAGTGTCGCAACAAAGCTTAAGTGCCTCCCCCCTGATTCAGCTCTCCCAGATCTGGGTCAAGATTGATGAGCGTGATATTTTAAAAGCCATTGATTTTTCATTGCAAGAAAAAGAGATTGTGACGCTGATTGGCCCGAATGGTGCAGGCAAGTCGACTTTAATTAAAGTCATGCTTGGCATTTTAAAACCGCAATCCGGTGAGATCAAAACTGCACGTAAACTGAAATTCTCTTATGTGCCGCAAAAATTCAATCCATCGCATAGCTTGCCGCTGCGGGTCAAAGATTTACTGGCGCTGGAAAAATGTCCATCCAAAATCAAAACTGAAATTATTCGCGATACTGGCATTAGTAAACTGCAAGATTCCAAAGTTCAGCAACTTTCAGGCGGTGAGCGGCAGCGGGTGCTCTTGGCACGGGCCTTATTACGCCAACCCGATATTCTGGTACTGGATGAACCGATGCAAGGTCTGGACATTCAATCCGAAGCTGAACTGTATGAATATGTGCGTAACTTGCCGGAAAAATATGGCTGTGCCGTATTAATGGTGTCACATGACCTGCAATGGGTGATGCAAGGGACGACTCGGGTGGTGTGTCTAAATAAGCATATTTGTTGTAGCGGTCTGCCGGAAAGCGTACAGCAGCATCCAGAATATCAGGCAATCTTTGGCACCAACCGGGTGTTTTATCAGCATCATCATGATCATTGTGCGCATGGCGATTCTGCTACGCCGTGTCAGCATGATACGCGCCCTCATATTCACCCCGAGCCGGAAGCTTAAACCATGATGGATTGGTTACAACTCCTTTTACCTGCATGGATCATGGGTACGCTATTGGTATTTCTGACTGCCCCATTGGGCTGTCTCATGCTCTGGCGACGTATGTCATTTTTTGCCGACACCATGGCACACGGTACTTTACTCGGTGTTGCGATCGCAGGAGCTTTAAGTTTACCTCTCTGGATGGGAGTCACTTTTATTGCCTTATTATTGGTAGGGATTTTGTGGATACTGCATGATCCGCGCCTGCCGAATGATGCCCTGCTGGCACTGTGTTCAGCAACACTGCTTTGCTCGGGATTATTGTTCATTCAACATTTACCGAGTTTAAGACCGGAACTTCTCAGCTATCTATTTGGTGATCTACTGACGATTTCTTGGGCGGACTTACCCACCTTTGCTATTGTGATTATTCTGGCCTTAGCCGTCCTCTATAAAAGCTGGCAAGCGCAGATTCAAATCGCGATTGATCCGGACATGGCGGTCAGTGAAGGCGTGAATGCCAAATGGCAACGCCTGATCTTCATGTTGTTGCTGGCGCTCTTTACCGTGCTCGCCCTAAAAGCAGTGGGTTCACTCTTGATGGGGGCCTTATTGGTGATCCCTGCCCTGACTGCACGATTACTTGCACACTCACCCAAACAAATGGTGATCTGGGCATTCGTGATTGCGCAAATTGGGGTGACAGTTGGCCTATGGTCGAGTGCCGGTCTCAATACTTCGACAGGTTTAACTATTGTACTGACCATGGCGGTGCTATTTGCACTGATCTTCTGCGTGCAGAAGTTTAAAAAGCTGGCTTAATATTTCTGTGAAATCATGATGATTTTCTAATGATCTATTCAGCCTCTCTCCTTTAAGGAGAGAGCAAACACTCTTTATTGATGCACCAAACTTAATAAAAATGCAGCGCCTGCAAATAAACCGGCAAAAGTCCGGTTCATGACTTTTTGTTGTTTCGGTGATTTTAGCAGCCTTAAAACTTTAGCAGCCAATCCGGTATAACCCGCCATCACAATCAGATCAATCGTCACCATTGTCGCAGCCATAATCAAATACTGAATCCATTGCGGCTTGGACAAATCCAGAAATTGCGGCAAGACGGCCAGTAAAAATACGATGGCTTTAGGATTAGTGATATTAACCAAGAAACCATGCAGTACCAGTTTCCCTCTCGATTTTCGCGCCAATTCATGTTTAATTTCGATAGATTGTGCAGGTGCTTTCCATTGCAAAATAGCCAAATACAATAAATAGCCGACACCAAACCATTTCACCACTAAAAATGCCCATGGGGTTGTCGCAAACAAAACTCCCACGCCTGCCGCAACCACTGCAATCTGTACCAATAATGCCAGTTGTAGGCCCAGCGCATTCCAGTAACCATGCCGAAAACCATAATTCAGTCCACTCGACATGGAAGCAATCGCTCCTGCGCCCGGCGACACACTAATCACCCAACAGGCTAGCATATAGGCAAACCACATTTGATAGGACATGAACATTTCACTCAGAAAAACCCACCTAATATTATATGAATTTTCTAATAAAATCAGGCTAAAAACCTGCTTAAATATAAAGCATCAGACTATTCACTCTGTCTGGCTTCAGGCACAATATGTACATTAATAAACAGGATCTGTCCTTACAGGAGCCATGAATGACAGCCCAATCGGTAATCTTGCCACTCCCTTCAGATCATGCTCGCTTTATTGTTTTACGTCTTAAAGATTTGAGTATTGAAAAATTAAAAGAACAACTTGAACATCTGTTTACTTCACGTGATCGTCTGATTACGCAACATCCTCAAGCACAAATTAAAACGGCAGTGGCTTTCAGTCCTGAGCTTTGGTCAAGACTTTATTCACAAAGTCCGGCAGGTTTTAAACAGCTTGAACCCATTCATGGTTCATTTGAAATGCCGGTTGTTCCAGCAGATGTACTGATTCATATTGCCAGTGCTCGGGCTGATATCTGCTTTGCACTCAGTCAGGCTTTTTTTGAAGGCATTCAGGATCAGGTTCAAGTACTGGATGAGCGGGTTTGCTTCCGCTATTTTGATGGTCGTGACATAACGGGATTTATTGATGGAACTGAAAATCCGCAATTCCCGGATAATCGTGCTGAAGTCGCATTATTAGGTGAAAATTCAGGTATTTTCCAAGATGGTTCATTTATTTTTGCTCAGCGTTATGCGCATAACCTGGAAAAATGGAAAAAGCTAAAAGTTGATACTCAAGAACAGGTTATGGGTCGCACCAAGCTTGAATCTATTGAATTGGATGATGAAGTCAAACCTGAAAATGCGCACGTAGCACGTACTGTAGTTGAAGATGAAGAAGGCGAAGAAATGGAAATTCTGCGTCATTCTCTACCTTATGGTGACGGACGTGGTGACCAGGGTTTATTCTTTATTGCATATACCAAAGATCTAAAAATTATTGATGCTATGTTAGAACGTATGTTTGGTACGTCTGGTGATGGGATTCATGACCGCCTGCTGCACTTCGTAACTCCGCTGGATGGCGCATATTACTTTGCACCGAGTGAGGAGTTGCTGGAAGAAGTTTTGGAAGGGTAAAAGAAAAAAGCAGCTAAAAAATAGCTGCTTTTCTATTTTTAAATTATTTATAATTTTTTATAAATCTAACTCTTTGATAATTTTCTTGAGCATAACAATCTATTAAATAAATCGGTGCTTCACGCCCTTCCTCTGCAGCTGCATATTCAGAGTTACATTTATTTTTTCTATTCTTTAACCACAATCTTTGACTCTGATCCTAGCCAAAATAATGG
>NZ_MJIQ01000017.1:0-703 GCF_001878775.1 Acinetobacter sp. AR2-3 | reverse complement strand
AGTGTCTCGTGGGCTCGGGCATGGCCAACGCACCGCTTCTCGCAGGAGGCATCGCCAAGGCGCTGATCACCACCGCTGCGGGCTTGATGGTCGGTATCCCCGCGCTGTTCTTCCATCGTTTCCTGCAGCGTCGCGTCGACGAACTCGTCGTCGGCATGGAGCAGGAGGCGATCAAGCTGGTGGAAGTGGTGCAGGGCGACCGCGATGTCGATCTCGGTGAGGAGAAGGCGTGAAATTCCGTCGCAAACCCCGGGAGAACGTGGAGATCGGACTCGCACCGCTGATCGACGTGGTGTTCATCCTGCTCCTGTTCTTCGTGGTCACCACCACCTTCACCCGTGAAACGCAGCTCAAGGTCGACCTGCCAGAAGCGGCCAGCGGCACACCGCCTCAGGATGCCGAGGTTCGCCAGCTGGAAGTGCTGATCGATGTGGCTGGCAATTATTCGCTCAATGGCAAGGCGCTGCTCAAGAGCGATCTGAATTCGCTGATGGCCGCGCTGAGCAAGGAGTCCGGCGGCGATAACCGGTTGCCGATGGTCATCAGCGCCGACGGCAAGACGCCGCACCAGGCGGTCATCACGGCGATGGATGCCGCAGGCAAGCTCGGCTTCGCCCAGCTGCGGATCACCACGGTCGAGGCGCAGGCGTCGCCCTGATGTCCGTCGCCGAGCGCCTGCCACGTGCCTGGTATCAGGGGCATC
>NZ_MJIQ01000016.1:0-748 GCF_001878775.1 Acinetobacter sp. AR2-3 | reverse complement strand
TCGGAGATGTGTATAAGAGACAGACCTATCTCTAAAGCCTTTGTAAGCATGGATTTATTCGCATTAAATACAGTTATATTCGCCTCATAAGAACGAGTAGCCGACATTAAATCAACCATTTCTTTTAATGGATCGACGTTAGGCATGTTTACATAACCATCTGCATTCGCATCTGGATGAGTTGGGTCATATACAAGTTTGAAAGGTGTTTCTTGATCTTCTGAGATTCGAGTAATTTTCACACCATTACCAACACCACTTTTTGCATTTTTACCTAGTGCTATATTCAAAAAATTAGAAAATTGTCCTTCTTGAGCTGACAGCGTCACGGACTTACGTCGATATGGTTCCCATTCCCCATTCACTTGCCGAGCGCGAGTTGTATCCATGTTAGCCATATTAGAAGAACTAACGTCCATACGTAAACGCTGCGCTGTTAATGCGGAGGCAGTGGTATTCATCCCATGAAAAATAGACATCTATTACTTACCTCCTTTAATAACAGTATTCAATGTGTTTAATTTCCCATTAACACGATCGATTAGAGCATTATAATAAATTTGTTTCTCTGCTAATTTCGCTTGCTCAGCATCCATATCTACAGCATTGCCATTGTTTCTATATCGCAAGTTCTCAACAATATTGACACCTGGTGTAGATTGTCGAAACGTGAAATCATAATGTCTATTATCAGTGCGGTATGCAGAAATAGCTATGCTCTTCTGCTCTTCCAACATATCCTTAAAAC
>NZ_MJIQ01000015.1:0-687 GCF_001878775.1 Acinetobacter sp. AR2-3 | reverse complement strand
TATCACCGGCCTGGTTGGGACGCTGAAAAGAGGCAACAGCCCCCGCACGTTAGGTATTCGGGCAGATATGGATGCCTTGCCGATCCTGGAAAATACGCAACTCCCTTACAGCAGTCAGCACGAAGGCATCATGCATGCCTGTGGGCATGACGGCCACACCGCGATGTTGCTTGGTGCGGCACATTATCTGGCCGATCACGCCTGTTTCGATGGCACCTTGCATCTCATTTTTCAACCTGCAGAAGAGGGGTTGGCCGGTGCCCAGAAGATGATCGACGATGGCCTGTTTAAACGCTTCCCCTGTGGCGCCGTTTTTGCCATGCACAACATGCCGGGCTTCCCGCAGGGGCAGTTTGTCTTTGGTGAGGGGGCGTTTATGGCTTCCAGTGATACGGTCACCATCACCATTCACGGCAAAGGGGGCCATGGAGCGATGCCGAAAGGCACCGTTGATGCCGTGGTCGTCGGAGCTAGCATTGTGATGGCATTGCAGACGGTCGTCGCGCGTAATTTGGGAGCGCAAGAGCCGGGCGTGATCACCGTAGGTTCATTCCAGTCAGGCATGGCCAGTAATGTCATCGCCGACTCTGCGGTATTAAAACTCAGTGTACGCGCGTTGGATCCGCAAGTCAGGGAGCTGTTGGAAGAGCGCATCAAGACGTTAGTGGCGGCCCAGGCGGCCTCATA
>NZ_MJIQ01000014.1:0-646 GCF_001878775.1 Acinetobacter sp. AR2-3 | reverse complement strand
ATGTGTATAAGAGACAGCCGTTTACACGCATGGATACAAGTTGATCGCGAACCATCTCGTGATCCTTATCCGTTATACGGTATTCATTCCCTTTCTTTTGGAACAAGTACAAATCTTCACGCTTCGCTAAATCCTTTGTTAAATAGTTTCGAATAAAGGAAATATCTGATTCTACCTCTCTTACCTCAAAAATCTTTTCACGTCCCGTATTTGGCAAAACACCTAACCGTTTCATTTCCTCGGTAGGATTATTATAGCGATTTTCAATATCCTCGAAAATTTTAATCCCAAGATAATATGGATTAATCGATGTTTTGGAGGGCTGCACAACCCCCGCATTTAATTTGGCATATTCGATAGTTTCAGCAGTAGTTAACTTTAGCTCCCGCATGATTCGTTGATGCCAGAATGAGGCCCAACCCTCGTTCATTATTTTAGTCTCTAATTGAGGCCAAAAATAAAGCATTTCCTCTCGCATCATTGTTAATATATCTCGTTGCCAGTCTTCCAATTCACGGCTATGTTCCTCTAAGAATAACAACAGGTCCTTTTCTGGCTGAGGAGGAAATTGCTTTAATCTGCGTCGAATTGGTTTATAAACTTTTTCTTTTTCTTCTATACTCCATAAATCATCATACGGTGATTT
>NZ_MJIQ01000013.1:0-53569 GCF_001878775.1 Acinetobacter sp. AR2-3 | reverse complement strand
AGATGTGTATAAGAGACAGAGATATGGTTTTATAACTAATATTATAGTCAGGGACAAAAGATTTATAACCATCCCCATTATGAACTGAAAAAACCTCATACCCTTTTCTTCGCAATGTGAGTGCTAAATTAGTATGGACTCCGGAATACTCGCCTAAAAGCAATATTTTCATATTAACTTACCTTAACTGCTTAAATACATTAAAACTCATTACTACCCAATACAATGCATAGTTTAATAAATAGGCAATTGAAACACCCTCAAAACCAAAAACTTGGACAAATATATAAGTTAATAAAACCAAACTAAGCGAGAATATAATTTCTGTAGTTACATACAGCTTCGTCATCGCTTTACTTAACATCAAATAGGCCAATATCCAACCACCAATTTTAAGTGAATCCCCTATCATTTGCCATAAAAACAAATCACGCATTGGCATAAATGCATGACTAAACAATAAAGTAATAATCCAATCACGCATAACATAAACACACAAACTTCCAATTACAGCTAAAGGAAAGATAAATTTATAGCCTAAATATACTTCTTTTTTTATTTCATCTAAATGAGTCAATTCAGCTAGTCTTGGTAAGTAATATACGCTTAGGGTTGTTGTAACCAACATTAAATAAGCTGCACTTAAGCGAATCATCGCTTCCCAATAGCCAGCGTAATTCAAACCAAACTCTTGTGATAAATAAGTACGGATTACCATTTGCGACAAAGGCACACAAATAGCACTTACTAATGCCATAAGTGCAAAAGCTGCAAATTTTTTAGCTATTTGTGATTCTATTTTTCCGAATAAATAAGAAAACTTAAACCAACTAGCCTTATAACACAAAAAAAGTGTTACAAAAAAGGCAATAGATTGATAGATTGATAGAGCAATTAAAGCACCGTATAAATGATATTGAACAGCTAAAATACCTGTTATTAATAATGAAAGTATACTACCTACAATATTTGCAGTGACTAATTTTAAAATTTCCTTTTTTCCATTCAAAATTGCCAAAAAAAGCGCATTTAAATTAAATAAAATCAAAGAGGCTGCAAACCAAACAAAAATAGACTGATAATCGGTAGTATGAAAAATATAAAGTGATAATTGTTTTTGAAAAGTTAAGATTATAAATGTAAAAATAAAACTAAAAATGAGGACTAAGCTACCCGCAGCTTTCCAAATTGCTCTTTGCTTAGTTTCATCTCCATGATATTCAGCAGTATATTTTATCACTGCTGTATTAATTGCACTTCCCGCAAAGGTTGTGACCATTTGTATAAAATTTTGAAACTGTCCTATTGCCGCATAACCTGAAGGGCCAACATATACAGCTAAAATTTTATTCAAAATAAACATTGTGGCTGTTTTAATTAAAACAGCCACGCCATTTAAGGCACTGGTCTTTAACAGATTCATCGTTTTTAAACTTGAAACTGATTACATAAAGTGATAATTCTCTCAGCATCCGCTATAGACAGAGTTGGCCCCATTGGTAAGCTCAACACTTCTCTATGTATCTGCTCAGAAATTGGATAATTCAAATCATTCCATTCTTTGTACGCTTGTTGCTTATGCGGTGGAATTGGGTAATGGATTAAAGTTTGAATACCATTTTCTGTAAAATACTGTTGTAAGTCATCACGATTTTTCGTTCTGATCACAAATAAATGCCAAACATGCTGCTCATAGGTTTCTGCATTTATATTTGTTAATGGAAGTTCAATGTTTGAGTGCTTAATTCCAGTCAAATATAAATTTGCAATTTGACGTCTATGTTGTATTTCCTCATTTAAAAACTTCAGTTTAATATCAAGCATTGCTGCCTGTATTTCATCTAAACGACTATTTACACCAGGGACTAAGTTTTTATATTTTTCATGTGAGCCATAATTACGTAGGGCTTTTAGCATGTTTGCCAACTCGGCATCATTCGTGGTAATTGCACCTGCATCACCCAATGCACCTAAATTTTTTCCAGGATAAAAACTAAAACCTGAAGCATCGCCCCAATTTCCAGCTTTTTTACCATTTAACTCTGCACCATGTGATTGTGCTGAATCTTCCAACACCAACAAATTATATTTTTTTGCAATTTCCATAATTTCAGGCATTGGCGCAATTTGACCATACAAATGGACAGGCAAAATGACACGAGTTTTAGCTGTGATAGCCTTTTGAATTCTAGTAGGGTCAATATTATAAGTATTAATATTAGGTTCAACTAATACAGGTGTTAAATTGTTAGCCGTGATGGCAAGAATACTGGCAATATAAGTATTCGATGGAACAATAACCTCATCACCATCTTTAAGTTCGCCCAACTCCTTCCATGCACGTAGGGTAAGGATCAGTGCATCTAGGCCATTTGCAACGCCTATGGCAAACTGTGTACCACAATATTCAGCAAAGTTGTTTTCAAAGCTTTCTAACTCTTTACCACCAATATACCAACCTGAATCAATAACACGACTACATGCATCTATTAACTCATTACGATATTGCTGATTAATATTTTTTAAATCAAGGAAAGGGATCATTATAAATTTACATCATTCAGGAATATAAAGTTCAGCCATACCCACAATACACTCTTGATCATTAGATATAGCAAGTGTCTTAAAAATGACGCGTTTCTTTTCTTGTAGAATATCTATAATTTCTACTTTAAAAAGAACTTTTGTATTTAAGTATATGGGTCTAAGAAATTTGTTTTCAGATTTTAAGTAAATACAACCAGCACCTGGTAAATTATTTGCAAATATAGAAGAAAATATACTTGATGCTAAAGCACCATGTACAATTCTCCTCCCAAAAGTAGTTGTTTTTGCATATTCTTCATCTAGATGTACTGGATTTTCATCGCCACTTAATTTAGAGAATAAATCCACATCATTTTCACTAAATGAGTGAGCAATTTCCGCACACATTCCTAATTTATATTCAGTAATCGACAACATATCTAATCAACCCAAAAACCGAGCATATTGAATCTTATTCTTTTCATATTTTTCTTTTGAAAAAATATAATATATATTTGTACTGTCTTCTGAAACTTTTTCAGCCCCCATTTTTAAATGAAATGAATGTACTTTATCATTACCTTTCATCACTTCATAATGACTTTGTTCAAAGCCAAGATAGGAAAATCCTGCTTCATAAACAAGTAGGGCACTCTCTACAGCTGCGTATTTTGTTTTGTTTTCTCCTAGAATCCAACTTCCCCAACAAAATGATTTTGGATTCTCCTTGAAATCGTAAAGCCGCACTGTGCCAACTGCTAAATCATCGCTATTTCTACAAATAATAAAATAATATTCCTCTGCAGCTTGTTCTCTTTTTTTATAATTTATAATCCATTTACGTTGAGCTTCTTCATCTGCTGTAGATTTAGAGATATAAGTATTTAACTCATCGTCATTTCTCAAATTACAAATAAATTCGGCATCATTTTCGTGTACTAACCGAAGATGAATCGTACTTGCTTTTAAGTTAAAATTTTTCATTTTAGCCTCTTATAGCCTGAAACTCTGCATATGTGCGAATATAATCACTCTCATCATAATGCTCACTTGCCAATACAAGTAAAATACAATCTTCCGAAAAATCATGCATTTCATGCCATACCATGGGGGGTATCCTTAACCCTTGATTAGGTTGGTACAATACAACCTTTTGCTTTTCTTTACCACTATCCATCAACATTTTACAACTACCTTGAATGCAAAAAGCAATTTGCTGTAATTGTCTGTGTGCATGGAATCCACGTGGAACATCAGGCTGAGCGCCAAAAATATAATAAAGCCTTTGAATATTGAATGGGATACTCTTATTAGCTTCAGCGACAACAAGGCTACCGCGATGATCACCTAAATTAGGCAATTCAATCCAATCGATAAGGCTCATATTTATTCACTCACCAATGAAATCAAATATTGACCATAATCATTTTTACTCATGCTTTGACCAATTTCTAAAACTTGTTCTTTACTTAACCAACCATTATTCAGCGCAATTTCTTCTAAACACGCGACTTTATAGCCCTGTCGCTTTTCAATAGTCTCTACAAACTGAGCTGCCTCAAGTAAACTTTCATGTGTACCTGTATCTAACCATGCAAAACCACGGCCTAGTAATTCCACATTTAGATCACCGCGCTCTAAATACATCTGATTAACTGTCGTAATTTCTAATTCTCCACGCTCAGATGGTTTTACTTGTTTGGCAATTTCAATTACATCATTGTCATAAAAATACAAACCGGTGACTGCAAAGTGGGATTTAGGTTGTTTAGGCTTTTCTTCTAAAGAAATTGCGCGCTTTTGTTCGTCAAACTCAACTACACCAAAACGCTCAGGGTCTTTCACCTGATAGCCAAATACCGTTGCACCTTTTTGACGTGCGACGGCTTGACGGAGCATTGGGGTAAAACCTTGACCGTAAAAAATATTGTCGCCAAGCACTAAGCAAACATTACTATCCCCAATAAAGCTTTCACCAATAATAAAAGCCTGTGCCAAGCCGTCTGGGCTAGGTTGGACGGCATATTCAAGCTGAATTCCAAATTGAGCACCATCACCCAATAAACGTTTAAAACCATCTATATCTTCAGGAGTACTAATAATGAGTACTTCACGAATACCTGCAAGCATAAGTACAGAAAGCGGGTAATACACCATTGGCTTGTCATAAATAGGCAATAGCTGCTTAGATACACCTTTAGTAATCGGATATAAACGTGTACCTGAACCGCCTGCTAAAATAATACCTTTTGTTGTATTTGACATTATGAATTTACACCTAATCTTTCGCGTTGGTAACTACCATCTTGCACTCGATGACACCAGTCTAAATTATTTAAATACCATTGCACCGTTTTACGGATTCCAGTTTCAAAAGTTTCTGCAGGCGTCCAACCTAGTTCATTTTGAATTTTTGTGGCATCAATCGCATAGCGTAAGTCATGTCCAGGGCGGTCTTTTACAAATGTAATCAGTGATTCATACGCCTGACCATTTGCCTGTGGTTTTAACTCATCCAAAATCTTACAAATAGTTTTGACCACTTCAATATTCTGCTTTTCATTATGACCACCAATATTATAGGTCTCACCTACTACACCCTCAGTGACCACTTTATATAAAGCACGCGCATGATCTTCTACAAATAACCAATCCCGAATTTGCTGACCATTCCCATATACAGGTAAAGGTTTAGCATCCAGTGCATTTAGAATCACCAATGGAATTAACTTTTCGGGGAAGTGATACGGACCATAATTATTTGAACAATTAGTCACAATTACTGGCAGACCATAGGTCCTATGCCAAGCACGTACCAAATGGTCTGAACTGGCTTTGGAGGCAGAATATGGAGAGCTTGGCGCGTATGAAGTTGTTTCTGTAAACAAATCTGTCGTGCCTTCTAAGTCACCATAAACTTCATCAGTTGAAATATGATGAAAGCGAAAGTTTTGCTGAGCTTCGGCGTCAAGCTCCATCCAATACTTTCGAGCGGCTTCTAATAAAGTATAAGTTCCCACAATATTGGTTTGAATAAATGCTGCCGGGCCATCAATTGAGCGGTCTACATGTGACTCTGCAGCCAAGTGCATAATTGCATGAGGCTGAAATGCATCTATTGCAGCTGTAATTTGTTCTGTATCGCAAATATCAATTTGTTTGAACTCATAGTTCGAGTGTTGATCAATTTCTTTTAACGATTCTAAATTTCCTGCATAAGTCAATTTATCAATATTAAAAACTTGATTATTAGTGTTTTGAATAATATGACGGATGACTGCTGAACCAATAAAACCGGCGCCACCAGTGACAAGAATTTTCATTTATATGACCTTAAATTTCTTTTTAAGAATTTTACCAACAGGAGTATAAAATTTTGCAGCTATTGTAGACATAAATTAAAAAAAAGATATTAATACAGTATTAAATTTTAACCAATCATCAAAAAAATAAAAAAATAAATATAAAAATCAAATAACTACATTAAAAATATAAATTAAAAATGTTTTGAAGATATTCAATAATTAGATTTTGCACTACAATCCTTTCTTAATAACGATGTATTAAAATTAAGGGCTTGAATGTGAAGTATCAACGCACATCCATTTTATTCACTATTTCAATATTATTCTCTGGTTGTACGCTTACTTCCGGCTTGCAAACCTATGATTTGCCTCCTCAAGGTAATTACAGAACCGATCAGGGCGCAGAGCTTTCAGTCATACAAATTACGCAAGACAATATTCCTCGTATCGAACTCAATAACGCTCAGAATTCCAATACTATTTTTCACTTATTTAACAAGCATCAACAAGTCTATAAATTGAGTTCAGGTGATGTTCTCTCAATTCAACTTTGGGCCTACCCGGAAATCACCCCCCCTATTCAGGATATTTCAAATGTAAAAGCTGCAGGTTATCCCATAGACTCTAGTGGCAACATACAATTACCTTTAGTGGGACAGGTACGGGTAGCCGGGAAAACACTGGCTGAAACCAATCGTTTTTTACGCAGTCAATTTGCACGCTATTTGAAACACCCTGATGTGGTGGTTCGAGTATTGTCTTATGAAGGTCGTCGCTATTTTGTCAATGGACAAGTCATGCGTAGTGGCCAATATACGCTAAATGATCAGCCCATTAGCATCTATACAGCACTCGGACAGGCAGGTGGTATTAATACTGAAACAGGTGACAATACCAATATTCAATTGATCCGGGAGGGTCAAACTTTTGACCTCAATGTACTACAACTAGAGAAACAAGGCCTATCTTTACATAATTTACTGATTCAACCGAATGATACTATTTTTGTGAATACTAAACAGAATCAAAAGCTTTATGTTATGGGTGAGTCGAGTAAAAGCCAAGCGCTGTCTTTACGTGACCAAGGTATGACCCTAAGTGATGTTTTGGGTGAGAGTGAAGGAATTAATCCTTACTCCGCAAGTGCGGCTAAAATCTATGTAATGCGCACCGATTTAGCCACCAAGCAGTCCACTGTGTATCACTTGAATTTAAGTAGTTTTGGTAATTTGGGCTTAGCTAATCAATTTCAAATGAAAAAAAATGACATCGTTTATATTGATGCGACTGGATTAACGCGCTGGCAACGTATTGTTAACCAGATTATTCCGTTCTCTAGTGCACTCTATAGCTTTGACCAACTAGGTAAATAAAATATGCAAATTCGGAATATTTTGGTCGTCTGTGTGGGAAATATTTGCCGTAGCCCTATGGGCGAGTTTTTTCTCAAGAAAAATCATCCTAATTTACATATTGAGTCTGCTGGTCTTTCTGCCATGGTAGGCCATAGTGCTGATGATAAGGCCATTGCAAGTATGACAAGAAAATCAATTGATATGAGATCACATGTCGCAAAACAAATTGATGCCAGCTTAATCAAAGCTGCAGATTTAATTTTAGTGATGAGTTCAAATCAACAAAAACATATAGAAAAGACATGGCCATTTGCTAAAGGTAAAGTGTTTCGTTTAGGACACTGGCAAGATCAGAATGTTCCTGACCCTTATAAGCTTGATCAAGCATTTTTTGAAGAAACATGTAATAACATCGAATCTTATGTTTCGGATTGGCAATCACATATTTAATTTTATCTAGTAGTTTATCCATGAATCAAAATTCAAGTACTAATGACGATACCATTGACTTAAAAGAATTATTTTTTTCGTTAATTGCACAATGGAAAGTGATCGCGCTTTGTATCATCCTGAGCTTAACCTTCGCATTACTTTATTTACGTGTTACTCCCTCAATTTATTCTGCTGATGCAATGGTTCTAGTAGAGGATAATAAAGGCGCTGGAGCTGCTGCCCTCTTGGGTGGGTTGAGTGATGCTATTCCAGGGGGAATGGGCGGAAAATCTCCGGCAGATGCTGAGATTGAAATCTTAAACTCACGCATGATTTTGGGACAAACGATTCAAAATTTGCACCTTGATATCCAAATTAAAGATAATAGTAATACTTTATTTAATCGTCTGATTAAAAACGACAAAGCTGAAGTTCTTTATAAAAAGGATAGGGTGGTTTTCCAAAAAGAAAATCAAGCCTTCTTAATCAAAACATTAAAAATTCCAAATTACTATCTAGATAAAAAGTTAGAGTTAAAATTCACGGATAACAACCAGTTTACTTTCTCTTATAAAGATGAAGTGATATTTAAAGGTCAATTGAATTCGAGTAATCAAGCCATAGATTCTAAGGGCCTTTGGGAAGTGGCAATATTTAGCAAATCTCCGTTTAAAGAAACATTTACTATTACTAAACTTGCACTACCTACAGCAATGCAGTTCTTAAAAAATGACTATGGTGTAGCAGAGAGAGGGAAAAACTCCGGTGTTATTGGTCTAAATTATAATGGCAATGATAAGGAACATATTACTCAAGTTCTGAATAATATTTTATCCGTCTATCAAATACAAAATATTCAACGCAAGTCTTTAGAATCTAAACAAACTTTAAATTTTCTAGACAAACAGCTGCCGGAACTTAAACAGCAACTTGAGGAATCAGAAATCAAGTTCAACCGTTTCCGTGAGCAATACAATACTATTGATGTAACTCAAGAAGCCGAGTTAATGTTAAAGCAAAATGTTGAACTGGAAAAGATGAAAATCCAATTACAACAACAGCAAGCGGAACTTTCTTCAAAATATACCCCTGATCACCCTCTAATGTCAGCCATTAATGCTCAACTTGCTGAAATTAATCAAAAAACATCAGAAATGACACAATCTATTAAACGTTTACCAGAAACACAACGATTATATTTACAGCTATATCGAGATGTGAAAGTAAACACTGAACTTTATACCGCTTTACTCAATAGCTATCAGCAATTAAAAATTGCAGAGGCTGGTGAAATTGGTAATGTTAGAGTTATTGACCAAGCTGTTGAACCTGTTAAACCAATTAAACCTAAGCCATTAATTACAATAATTTTATCAATTTTTGTTGGTGGTTTTATTGGAGTATTAATTGCACTACTACGCAATATGATGCGTTCAGGCATTAAAGACGCAGCGCAAATTGAAAATGAGCTTGATCTGCCAGTCTATGCCACTGTACCGCGCTCTGTTATTCAAGAAAGTCGTATTAACCTATTAAAGAAGAAAAAGAATATTCCTATTCTTGCGGTTAAAGATAGCAGTGATATCGCGATCGAAAGCCTCCGTAGCATGCGAACAGCAATTCATTTTGCCTTAATGAATGCGACCAATAATGTGATTGCAATTTCTGGCCCTGCACCTGAAGTTGGAAAATCATTCATTACCACTAACCTTGCTACTATTTTAGCGCAAGGGGGAAAACGGGTTCTGGTCATTGATGGTGATCTACGTCGTGGCTATTTACATAAGTACTTTAACGCCGAGGTACAGCCAGGTTTAGCAGAATTATTGAATCATCAAAACAGCTATGAACATGTCATACAAAGCTCTACAGTAGAAAACCTGTTCTTTGTGACACGTGGTAAGAGTCCGGTCAACCCATCTGAACTATTAAGTACTGATCAATTCAAGACTTTCCTGGATCAGGCCTCTGCTCATTTTGATCATATCCTGATTGACACGCCACCCGTCCTTGCAGTGACCGATGGTATTATTATTGCGCAATATGCGGGTGTAAATTTATTGATTGCCCGTCATGGTAAAACACAAATCAAAGAGCTGGAAATCACTGTGAATCGTTTTGAACAGGCCAATGTCAAAGTGAATGGCGTGATTCTGAATGATGTACAAAAAGGGGCGGCAGGTAGCTATGGTTATAATTATGCTTATGCTTATACCGCAAATAAAGACAATGACTAATTCATTGTAAGCTTTGATTTCACATCCTGCCTTGAGCAGGGTGTGAAATCACCCTCTATTACATTTATCTCAAATGATCATTGTTGAAAAAATCAACTAAAAACCCTATCTTGGTTACAGTTTAAAACTCCTGAGAATATACAAAAATGTTACCTAAAACACTGCTCGCCAGCTTGGCATTAAGTTCCTCACTAACCTTTGCTCAAGGCATCGTTTTAAATGACCAAAACCTGCGCACCGATTTAAACTGGTTAAATCAGCAAGGTGTGATTCAAGTTAGCACTTCGACCTGGCCAATGAGTGGTGATGAAATCCAACGCGCCCTTTCTCAGGCCCAAGTCAGCAATAATAATCAGCAAAGAGTCATTGATTCAGTCATGGCTCATTTGAATACCAACAACCAGTTACTTAAAGCATCACTATTTGCAGAGACAGATCAAAAAAATATTCCTCAAGTCTTTGGCGACCAGCAAAAAGCGCAATACCAAGCGGGTATAGAGTTAAATACAGGCAATCAAAATTGGGATGCCAGACTTCGCATAAATGCAGAAAAAGATCCCCAGATTGATAATGATCAAGATGTGAATGTGGAAGGGTCTTACCTCGCAGGTAAATTGTGGAATCAATGGCTGATTGCTGGACAAATTCCGACCTACTGGGGACCCGGCCATGATGGCAGCTTAATTCGGGGTGATGCTAGTCGCCCTGTATATGGTGTGACCATGCAGCGTGCTGAACAGAATGCTTTTGCGAATAAATGGTTCTCTTGGATTGGACCTTGGCAATATCAAGCCTTTGCCGGACAACTGGATGACTATGATGCTGTACCTGATGCTAAATTAATTGGCTTACGTCTCACTGCACAACCTTTACCCTATTTGGAGCTAGGTGCATCGCGTGCTATCCAATGGGGAGGTGAAGGACGACCTGAAAGCCTGAGCTCACTTTGGGATGCTTTTGTCGGTAATAAAGACAATGGTGGCACAGGTGAACCTGACCCATCCAATCAAATTGCCGGGTTTGATGCGCGCTTAAATCTACAGCCACTGCTGCAAGTCCCAATGGGGATGTATGCACAATATATTGGTGAAGATGAAGCGGGCGGCTTACCAGCCAAAAAAATGTATTTGGCTGGGGTAGATTATTCTTCTAGCTATAATAATATGCCTTTCCAGCTATATACCGAATGGGCAGACACCCGCACCAATGGCAAGGCCCAAGGTATTTCTTATAATCACACCAATTATATTGGTGGTTTTTATCAACATGGTTACCCATTAGCACATGCAATGGGTGGTGATGGTCAAATGGTTTCTGTGGGTGGTGATATTCGTTTCGATCGCCTGAACCGTGTTAATGCTCGAGTGCTGTTTGCCAAGTTGAATGAGTCTAACCGAACTACTAATTTAGCTTTTCCAGCGCAGGATGAATTAAAAGCTGTTGATGTGAGCTGGACCCATTATTTACGCCCAGATATTCCACTGAAACTAAATGGCTGGATCAGTGATTCAGACTTACGTGGTAATGATGGTGGTGCATCGATTGGAATTGAATTTCCTTTAGAAAAAAGCTTGTTTTCTTACTAAGCTCTTTGCAAAATACAATTTCGGTTAGAGCAATCTTTGTTCCTAGACATTCTCGAACAATGATTAAAATCTGAAAAATAAAAAAACCAGCCATTGCTGGTTTTTTTATATCTTCAAACTTCAACATAACTGCGGTGTCCACTTGCTAAAAAACCACCCATTCTGCAAGATTTCTCAAAATTTTCTGCTAAGATGGAATGAACCTCAACGATAACATTAGATTGGAATAATACATGAGTAAGGCCTTACCGATTGCTGTCGCTGTTCTTTTAGGCGGTGCCGCGCTAGTACCTGTTTACTATGCAACTCAAAACCCAGCTGCTCAAACCACAAAAGCATCTAAAGATGCCTCGGCTGTTTCTAAAATTAGCTATGCACTCGGTTATGAAGTCGCTCATCAAACTCCACCTGAGCTGGATATTAACAGCTTTGTGACAGGCGTTCGCGAAGGTCATGCCCGTACCGCTCCTGCTTATACTGAAGAAGAATTACAAGCAGCTTATGAGCAATTCCAAAAAGAAATGCAGCAGAAGCAAGTCGATAGTGCCAAACAGGCTCAGGCATCAAGTGATACTTTCCTGACTGAAAATGCCAAAAAAGCTGGGGTAAAAACTACCGCATCTGGTTTGCAATATGTAGTGACCAAAGAAGGTACAGGCAAACAGCCTGCAGCAACTTCAATTGTAAAAGTACATTACACAGGGAAATTAGTTGATGGTACCGTGTTTGACAGTTCGGTTGAACGTGGCGAACCGATTGAGTTCCCACTCAATCAGGTCATTCCAGGCTGGACCGAAGGTTTGCAACTGATGAAAGAAGGCGGTAAAGCAACCCTGTATATCCCATCTAAACTCGGTTATGGTGAACAGGGCGTGCCAGGTACGATTCCTCCACACAGTACTTTGATTTTTGATGTGGAACTCATCGAAGTAAAATAATCCACGAAAAGGAGAGCAACGCGCTCTCCTTTATTTTGAGAATTAATCATGAAAATACAAATAAGTTTGATGGTTTTACTGCTGAGTTCTGGCAGTCTGTTTGCCAAAGAAGTCACCAATAAGAGCCCTGAGGCTGAACAGGTCGGCTACAGCTTTGGTTATCTGATGGGAAAAAGTAATGCTGACTCCTTACAAGGCATTGATCTGGATGCCTTCAGCGCCGGTTTAAAAGCGGCAGCCGCTGGGAAACAGGCGACTTTAAGCGAGGAAGACATGGCGCGGGTGTTGACCCAATTTAAGCGTCAGGCTGAAGCCAAAGAGCTGATTACCTTGAAAAAGCAGGCGGATGAAAATGCCAAAATTGGTCAGGCTTTTCTGGCTGAAAATGCAAAAAAACCGGGGATAAAAACCACCAAATCAGGTTTGCAATATCAGATTCTTCAGGAAGGAAAAGGTAAATCGCCGAGCGCAAATAGTAATGTCCGTGTACATTATGAAGGCCGTTTGATTGATGGTACGGTTTTTGACAGCTCGATTGCCCGTAATCAGCCCGTGGTATTTCGTACCACCCAAGTCATTACCGGCTGGACCGAAGGTTTACAGCTGATGAAAGAAGGTGCCAAATATCGTTTCTTCATTCCGGCCGAACTGGCCTATGGACAGATTGGTTCAGGGGATGTAATTGAACCGAACAGTACTTTAATTTTTGATGTGGAATTACTGGAAATTACTAAATAATAAGTCCTATTTTTCCAGATCTAAAATCGGAGAGGTTCTATATTGGCCTCTCTTTTTTTATGGGCTTAAGTATCCTTAAATCGCAGGTTTTCATGTCACATTCCGATCAGTTTTGCTATGTTATGTTTTAATCAAGCAATTCAACAACAATAGAGGACGTCAGCATGGCAGCAATCAAGACTCGCGAAATTCATTATACTGCGCAGGATGGCAGCCCATTAATTGGTTATTTTGCCGCCCCAGAAACAGATACCCCTGTTGCCGGTGTACTGGTCGCACCCGAATGGTGGGGTCGGAATGAATATACCGAACAGCGTGCCCGTGAACTTGCAGAACATGGCTATGCGGCCTTGGCCATGGACATGTATGGTGATAAAAAAGTCACGACCAATTCTGATCAGGCTCATCAGTGGATGATGCAGACTTTTGAAGATCCTGACACTATCGTTAACCGTGCAACAGCAGCCTTGAATGCCCTGGCAGCACAGGATGAAGTCAATGCTGATAAGCTTGCAGCGATTGGTTTCTGCTACGGCGGCAAAGTCGTATTGGATCTGGCCCGTTCTAATGCACCTTTAAAAGCGGTGGCGACTTTCCATGCCATTCTGTCGCCAAAAGCACCTGCTCAGGAAGGTCAGGTACAGGCGGAAATCCTGGTGCTACATGGTGAACTCGACAGCATGGTAACCCTGGATGATGTCGCCAGTTTCCGTGAGGAAATGCATGCTGCCAAAGTCGAGCATGAAGTGATTGTTTTTGAAAATGCCAAACATGGCTTTAGCAACCCGCTTGCGGATGAACGGGCCAAAGCCAATGGTGTGGATCTTGGTTACAATGCAGAAGCGGAACAAAAAGGTCTGGCAGCAATGTATGCCTTGCTAGACTGCCATTTGGCATAAATAGAAACAACTATCCGGCTTGTTCACAGGCTGAATATTTTAGATACTTCATGAAGAAAAGAAGATAAATCCTACCAGAGGAGAATGTGTATGATGGCTGAAACCAACTGCCCCTACTGCAATTTTGACGAATATGATGTCATTGCCAAAAATGATTATGGTGTGGTGTTGCCTGAACCAAATTCATTGTCCGAAGGTCATTGTGTGATCATTCCATTGCGGCATGTGGCCTCATTTTTTGAAGTGACTGACAAAGAACGTAAAAGTTTGATGTCTTTATTGGAACAGGCACGCAATGAACTGCAATTACGCTACCAGCCTGCCGGTTTTCATGTCGGTTTTATTGATGGTGAAGTATTTCAGGAAAAGGTTGAACATCTGCATATTCATATTATTCCGCGTTATGCAGGCAAGACCTTGAAGCTGGATGAGCGCTGGGGAATTAACGATTAACCGGATTTTTGATCAAAAATAAATGCTCTCCGGAGCATTTATTTTTATGAAAGCTAAGTTCTATCAAGCTCGATGAACATCTACGTTTTTATCTCACTTTTCACATTCCCACCCTGCTGATTCCGCTATACTAGCTGCTGCTTATTCGGTTGCTATGTGTTCATGTTCGTATTTTCAGATGCCCTGTTGGAATGGTTTGATGTGCATGGTCGTCATGACTTACCTTGGCAGGTGACAGATGACCCCTATAAAGTCTGGGTCTCTGAAATCATGTTGCAGCAAACCCAGGTCAAAACTGTACTGCAATATTTCGAACGATTCATCCAGCGTTTTCCGACTGTTCAGGATTTAGGTCAAGCCTCATGGGATGAGGTTGCACCTTACTGGGCAGGTCTCGGCTATTATGCGCGCGCCCGCAATCTGCATAAAGCTGCCGACATCGTAACCGCACAGCAGCAGTTCCCTCAAACCCTGGAAGAATGGATGGCCTTGCCCGGCATTGGCCGTTCTACCGCTGGCGCCTTGATGTCACTCGGTTTACGTCAATATGGCGTAATCATGGATGGTAATGTCAAACGGGTATTGTCACGTTTCTTTGCGATTGAGGATGATCTGTCCAAACCCGTGTATGAGCGTGCCCTCTGGCAACTGGCGGAACAGCTCTGTCCTATCGAACGCAATCATGACTATACCCAAGCGATTATGGATCTGGGCGCGACCGTTTGTACGCCGAAAAAGCCTTTGTGTCTGTATTGTCCAATGCAGCAGCATTGCAAGGCACATCAGCAAGGACTGGAAAATGAATTGCCTTTCAAAAAGGCCAAAAAACCAGTTCCTGTACGCTCTGCTCAGGTCCTGCTAATCCAGTCCGGTACAGACTGGCTCTGGCAGCAACGTCCCAATAGCGGTCTCTGGGGCGGTCTCTGGTGTCTGCCAATTATTGAAAATGCACATGAATTGGAACAGCAATGCCAGCAACTTGGCCTGAAAAATATCGTCAAAAAAACCCAGATTAGCCACAGTTTTACCCATTTTACCTGGCACCTTGAAGCGATTGTTTTTACAGTAGATCAGGATCAGCAGGAACATCTGGCCATTGAACTGCAAGGCTGCTGGATGCGTCCAGAGACAGCCATTGATTGCGGTCTGCCAACAGCGATGAAAAAATTGATCTCTGCGGTAAATGTATGACATAGTCTGGACAAAGCAAAAAACCGATCAGCTCAGAATGAGCATTGCCAATATTTAAGGATGAATAGCGTGCGCCAATATCTTGCTTTGACCTGGGTGGCTTTAATTGCCATATTACTAACCGCCTGTAGCAGTACACCGAAAAAACCCCCTGCTGTACAGCTCAATCCTATCGTCGTGCAAAAACTGAAAAGTATGCGAGTGCCGTCCTCTCTGCCCATCCCGGTGGCACGCGTACAGGCACGTGAATTATCAGATACCTGGGGCGCTTCGCGCAGTCGCGGACGTTTACATGAAGGCATTGATATCATGGCTCCACGTGGAACCGAAGTCTTTAGCGCGACTGAGGGCCTGATTGCAGATTTACGTAACAACAATTTGGGTGGTAAAGTAGTCTGGATTCTGGGCCCGGGCGGCTCCTGGCATTATTATGCGCATCTGGATGGACATAAACGTGGCTTAAAAGTGGGCGACTATGTCAAAAAAGGCCAGCTGATCGGTTATGTCGGCAACAGCGGTAATGCCCGGCACACTGCACCACATCTACATTATGGAATTTATTTACAGGGTAAGGGTCGCGGTGTGGTCAATCCCTATCCCTATTTACGTTAATTTTAGGATATTTACATGTCAGAAGCGTTGATCAATCGTCTGGTGGAATTTGCTGAATCAGGCAATCAACAAAAAATTGTATTGAATGGTCAAACTTACCAGGGCTGGGTGATGGAAATTACCGAGGATGCGCTTCTGATCAGTACTGGTTATGCCGACAAGGCCGGTAAAGATATGTGGATTCTATTTAGCGATCTGGATCAGGCTGAATTGTCGTACTGGGACAATCAGCAGGATCAATGGACTGTGTTTAAATTATAAAACCATAAAAACAAGGAGCATCACATGACTGTGCAACGCTGTGGCTGGTGCTCCGATGATCCGCTGTATATCGCCTACCATGATCAGGAATGGGGACAGGCTCTGCTGAATGAAAATCGCCTGTTTGAAATGCTGTGTCTGGAAGGACAGCAAGCCGGTCTGGCCTGGATTACCGTGCTCAGAAAACGTGAAGCTTATCGTAAACATTTTTTTCAATATTCGATCGAATCTATCGCCTCACTTACAGATCAACAACTCCAAATAAAACTTGAAGATCCTAGCCTGATACGGCATCGCGGCAAACTCAATGCCATTCGGGAAAATGCCCAAGCATGGCTTAAGCTACAGCAGCAAGGGATCAATCTGGTGGAATGGCTCTGGTCTTTTACCCAGCAACCGCGATTGAATAATGATGTTGTGGATTATCGTCAGGCGCCTGCTCAAACCATTGAGAGCCAGAAGATGTCTAAAGCACTCAAACAGGCTGGTTTTAAATTTGTCGGACCCACCATTTGCTATGCCTTTATGCAGGCCGTTGGTATGGTCGATGACCATGAAAATCATTGTGACTTTAAAACAATATCCTCGCATTTAAATAAGAGCTGAAATCATGTCGAATAATATTATTCAAGCTTATGCTGCCATGTCCGCAGGTGCGGAACTGGAACCTTATCAATTCGATGCCGGAGAACTGCAGCCGCATCAGGTCGAAGTCAAAGTGGAATACTGCGGTCTCTGTCATTCTGATATTTCAGTCATTAACAATGACTGGGGTTCTTCAGTGTATCCGGTCGTAGCAGGACATGAGATTATCGGCACCATTACCCATCTGGGTGCAGAAGCCAAAGGCCTGAAAGTTGGGCAACGGGTTGGCATCGGCTGGACAGCGGAAAGTTGTCAATATTGCGATCCTTGTATTTCGGGCCAGCAAGTGCTGTGTACTGGTGGTCAGGTGGCTACCATTGTCGGACATGCCGGTGGTTTTGCCGACAAAGTGCGCGCCGGTTGGCAATGGGCCATTCCCTTACCTGAAGATCTTGATCCTGAAAGTGCGGGTCCCCTGCTCTGTGGCGGGATTACCGTCTTTGATCCGATCCTGAAACATCAGATTCAGGCCATTCATCATGTTGGTGTAATCGGGATTGGTGGTTTGGGTCATATCGCGATTAAATTACTCAAAGCCTGGGGCTGTGAGATTACCGCTTTCACATCAAATCTCGATAAAAGTGATGAGCTGAAAGGCATGGGTGCTGACCATGTGGTCAATAGTCGTGATTCGGCTGCCTTAAAAGCCCAGCGAGGCAAGTTTGATTTATTGCTGAGTACTGTCAATGTCACCTTGAACTGGCAGGCTTATCTGGCAACTTTGGCGCCGAATGGCACTGTGCATATGCTGGGCGTACCCTTGGAACCAATGCAGATTCCGGCTGGCATGTTGATTGGCGGAGCCAAGTCAGTTACCGGTTCACCGACAGGTTCGCCGGCGGCATTACGTCAGTTACTCCAATTTGCTGCACGTAAAAATATTGCTCCGCAAATTGAAGTCTTCCCGATGTCACAACTGAACCAAGCGATTGAACATCTGCATTCTGGCAAAGCCCGTTACCGGATTGTGCTTAAAGCAGATTTTACAGCTTAAATCCTGCTTATTTTCAGCTGTTAAAAAGACCCAGAAATTGGGTCTTTTTTATTGTAGAGCTTCAGGCAAGACCGCAATAGATGAAGGCTTGGCCAGCTCGGTCTTCATTTTCTGCAGCATCTGATAAGGTTGCTGTTGCACAAACATATTTACGAAGCTCAAAGGAATGGAACCTTCCGGATTGGCATAACCATAGGTAGAGACCTTGACTTTATTATTGGCCAGTTTCTGAAAAGTCCAGTCGCCCTGATAATCGGTTAAACGCACATAATCCGGGTTTAAAGGATAACCACTTTGGATGGCTTTATTCTTGATGGTGATCTGGCCATTGGCTTCCTTGATCATCTTACCCTGCACAATCAGGTCACGGTCTTTTAAGGGAAATGGAAAATCCAGCACCATATACAGGGTAAAGTCACCTTTTTTATCATCGCGGGACAGGACCTTGATGCTACCCATATAGGGAACCCACTGCACTGCATGCTCGACGTTCAGAATCAAGGACACGGCATTTTCAATGGGCGCAGTATAGGTGGTTTCAGCTTTATACAGAAAGACCGGATTTTGTTCATTCTGGTAGGTCCAGACCTTGATATTATTTTTATGAATACTGAGTTTAGGCGTCCCGACAGGCTTGGCCTGCGCAATGGCACCAAGCGCCACTGCACAGAGCAGGAAAATCATTTTTTGCATTTTTTATTCGTCTTATTTTAGTTTTAGATTTTTTTATAAATGATTTTGACTCGGTTTTAAACCTGAATATCGTTAAAACCAAGCACGTCCTTCATATCATATTTACGCGCTTCACGACCGACGACCCAAGCTGCAGCACGTACTGCACCAGAAGCAAAGTTCATGCGATTGGTGGCTTTATGAGTAATTTCCACACGTTCCCCATCGGCAATAAACATCGCGGTATGTTCACCGACAATATCGCCACCACGAATGGTCTGGAAGCCAATGCTCTTACGTTCACGCGGACCAGTATGACCTTCACGGCAATATACCGCATCTTCTTTCAGGTCACGGCCCAAAGTTTCCGCAATCGCCTCACCCCACATCAAAGCTGTACCCGATGGCGCATCTACTTTGTGACGGTGATGTGCTTCAATCACTTCGATATCTACGGTATCACCAAAAACTTTAGAGGCCAGTTCAAGCAGTTTGATTGAAACGTTCACACCCACTGAATAGTTGGCTGCATAAACTACAGGAGTTTCCGTCGCAGATTGATCCAGATAGGCTTTTTGCTCGTCATTCATACCCGTCGTACCAATCACGATGGCAACACCGGCTTCACGGCAGATTTTCAGATGATTGACGGTCGCTGCTGGCGCAGTGAAATCAATCACGACATCACAGTCTTTGACTACATCGGTAAGGCTACCCACGACCTTAACACCTGTTGCGCCAATTCCGGCAAGTTCGCCAGCATCTGCGCCTAATAGTGTACTTTCAGAGCGTTCTACCGCAGCCGCCAATTGATAACCTGCTTCATGCACAGCCTGAATAAGGATACGCCCCATACGACCGCCTGCACCCAAGATCCCAATGCGTGGTGTAGCTGACATAACATAGTCCTGATGTTGATCCAAAATTGCTCTTACTATAGCAAAACTGCGGAATAACACTAAGATGCATTGCATAAAAATCAATGAAAATACTCAAAGATCGAAATCACTGATATTGATAAGAGTTTCAATCCGGTCTTTGGAATTATGGGCTAGATTTCATCCAAGTCGTCGGATATGGATCAATAGCACGCATGAACGTAACCGTCTTCAAAAAGCAGCTTTCAAATCAGATGAAGAACATTCAAGCTTCGGGGCAGATTAGGATCGTCTAGAGTTTTTATTGTCTTTCAATTCAGCTCGGCTTATCTCTCATTGAAGCGACGAACCTGAGTCACTTAGGGATGATCTATACAATTTTGAAAATTTTTCCACTTAATGTACTTTGAAAGCACATTTCAAAACTGGGACGAATATCTTCACCATCTACAGTGATATGTTTTATATTGGAATGAGATTGTGTTTTAGAGAAATGATGATCGACTGTTGCTTGAATAGCCTGTTGAGCCCCAAACTGATCCTTTACACTGATACTTTGTTTAAGCATATCTATACCTTTAATAATAGTTAAAGTGGCAAAATATCCACTAAAAATTTGATGTTTCTTAATTTTATCTTTAAATAACTTTATGATTTAGCTTAAATAATTGATTTAGAGAAGTATAGAATGTACGGCCATCTAAGTTTAAATCTACCTCAACTCCAGATGAAAGAAGAACTCTTTTACCCACTTCAATTCTTTTTAAACCCTGACGTGTATTTTGCATTTTATTGAGAGGAATTAATGAAACAATAATTTCAGTACCATTTTTAGATTTTGCAATTAAATCATTTATTTTTAACAACTTGAATCCTGTTTTTCTAAAGATTTTTCCAATTTGGAAAATAACTTAAAATTAAATTTTGAACGATAAAAAAAGCACTTATTAAGTGCTTTTTTTACTGTTTATTCTTGCTTAGATAGCAACAATATTTACAGCATTCGGTCCTTTTTGACCTTGAGCTACACTGAATTCAACCAGTTGGCCTTCCATTAAGGTTTTAAAACCTGAACTCGCAATTTCGCTGAAATGAGCAAAAACATCTGGACCTGATTCTTGTTGAATAAAACCAAAACCTTTAGTTTCGTTGAACCACTTTACAGTACCTTTAACAACATTTGAGTTTGACATAATATATCCTACTAATTTTTTAATAATTTTTAGTCAATTTATTGACTGAATATAACTTTGAAATAATAAAGAATGAGACTTAAAATCTGAAAAAAACGAAGGATTATGACTAAAACTGCGATACTTAAAGAAGATTTACCGAAACAAGACTTTTTTCTAGTTAAGTTAACTATACACGAAAAATTTAATTAATCAAGTTTTCTTATATATATATTTATTTTATTTATTAAAAATGAAACTTTAAAAATTTATAGTGATTTCAATAAGATTAAGCTTTAATTGTCATGATAACAAAATAAGAGTAATCTGCTGTACTGGTAAATTTGATAAGTAATGAATGCGATTATATAGCTCTGTAATAACAATATTGGCCTTTTTAATTTCGGCAATGATGCTTTTTTCTCACTTACAAAATATCTATCACCCTCCAAATTTGGACTCATACTTTCTATTTAGATAATGAAATATAAAAACAGAAACCGCTTTTTAGGCGGTTTCTGTTTTTAAGCTATACCTATCAACTAATAAATAGCATCTTCTAATCTAGAGTATCTTATCTACATAATAAAAAAGGACGCCGCAGCGTCCTTTTTTATTTTCATTCGATCAATCAAACAGACGATCAAAGAATGATTTTTTCTTTGGTGATGATTTGCTGTCTTCACCATCCATAGTTTCTTGCAGTTCTTTCAACAGTTCACGTTGACGTGCAGTTAAATTCACTGGAGTTTCTACCACAATACGGCACAGCAAGTCACCTTGCATGCTGGTACGTACCGGTTTAACACCCTTACCACGTAAGCGGAACAGTTTACCCGTTTGCGTACCTTCAGGAATTTTCAAGCTAACACGGCCATCCAGCGTAGGAATCTGAACTTCCTTACCTAAGGCTGCATCAGCAATCGATACCGGCACATCCATATACAGGTCAGCGCCATCACGCTGGAAGATTTCGTGCTCACGCACCACCACTTCTACGTACAAGTCACCTGACTGACCATCACGGATCGCTTCACCCTTACCGGTCAAGCGTACGCGGTCGCCATTGTCCACACCCGCAGGAATAGTGACTTCCAGAGTTTGCTGACGATCCGACACACCCGAACCATGACATTTATTACATGGGTTCTTGATGATCTTGCCCTGACCACGACAGGTGCTACAGGTTTGCTGTACCGAGAAGAAACCTTGCTGCATACGCACTTGACCGGCACCATGACAGGTACGGCAGGTTTCCACATCATTTGGATTTTTTGAACCCTTACCATCACAGGCATCACACGGTGCCGGTGCAGTAAAGGTAATAGTTTTCTTGACGCCTTTGACCGCTTCTTCCAGGGTCAGTTCCATCACATAGCGTAAGTCAGAACCACGGCGTGCACGTTGCTGGCCACGACCACCGCCGCCACCAAAAGCGCCACCGAAAATATCACCGAACTGGCTAAAAATATCTTCTGCGCTGAAACCACCGCCGAAGCCGCCACCGCCGCCCATACCACCCTCAAAGGCCTGGTGGCCCATACGGTCGTACATGCTGCGCTTTTCACCATCAGAGAGCACTTCATAGGCTTCTGCTGCTTCTTTGAATTTATCTTCAGCTTCAGCATTGTCCGGGTTACGGTCTGGATGATATTTCATCGCCAACTTACGGTAGGCTTTTTTGATTTCATCATCACTAGCGGTTTTAGCGACGCCCAAAACCTCATAATAATCACGTTTAGCCATGTCTGGCGATGCTCCTCACGGAATTTTGTTTAATATTCAACTGAGGTCTGAAATTGGGGTCAAACCTGATTTTACAAGGGGAAATATGAAAAAAATTATATGCTTTAGAACACGGCTTTATTTTGAGAGAATTTATGCAGGCCTTTAAACCAGGCATTGAGCAGGAAAATAAAGGCAATAAAGCTGAAAATCACCCCGGTCACGACACAGGCCTTGACCCATAACTGGCTGTCCCAGGCAAAGAAAAACAGCGGAATAAACCACAGCGCAGCAAAGAGCGCCAAAATGGTATAAATCACGATATTTCGCATGATCCACAAGGCCTGCGCCTGTAACCAGACTTCGGCATAATCAACCTGGGTCACTTTACGGGCCAACCAGTAAGCAAAAAGTCCACTAAATAGCGTAAATAAGGCCAAAAACATGAAGACATAAGCCATCGCTACGGAACGTCGCATCTTGGTTAATGTATCTTGAGTCATGTTTGGTTCAACCTCGTTACCATATTGGCAGCTCGGCCAACACAGCAATTCCTTATTTTTTTAAATTATAAAAATCTCAGGTGTTACTATATTGAAAATTTCAAAATTTCGCACCTGAAATTATGACAATTTTAAACAGAATTTAAACTTTTTTTCACTTTAAACCACTGCGCGTATAAGGCAGGCAGGAAAAACAGGGTTAGCAGAGTGGCCACAATCAAGCCCCCCATAATTGCCACCGCCATCGGCCCGAAAAAAATACTCCGCGACAAAGGAATCATGGCCAGCACTGCAGCCAGTGCGGTCAATACAATTGGACGACAACGGCGTACCGTGGCATTGATGATGGCATCCCACTGCGACTCTCCGGCCTGAATATCCTGCTCAATCTGATCGATCAAAATCAGCGAATTGCGCATGATCATTCCGGATAATGCAATCGTCCCGAGCATCGCAACAAAACCGAAAGGTTTATTGAAAATTAACAGGAATAACACCACTCCGATAATGCCCAAAGGTGCGGTCAGGAACACAATAAAGGCACGTGAGATGCTTTTGAGCTGAATCATCAGCAGGGTCATGACCACTGCGAGAAATAAAGGCATGCCGGCATTAACCGAGTTCTGCCCGCGAGCCGATTCTTCAACTGTACCGCCCACTTGCAGCAGATAGCCATTCGGCAGCTCTGCCCGGATTTTTTCTAGTGGCTCTTTGAGTTCATTAACCACAGTAGCGGGCTGTAACTTGCTGCGAATGTCGGCACGCACGGTAATGGTCGGTAAACGATTCCGATGCCAGATCAGACCTTCCTCAAAGCTGTATTCTATTTTGGCCAGCTGCGCCAAAGGTACCGAGGGACCACGTGACGTCGGTATCGCCAGACTGCTTAAAGAAGCGACATCAACGCGTTCAGCCTGAGCACCACGCAAACGGATCTCGATCAGTTCACGTTTTTCACGATACTGATCAATGCCGGCCCCCAAAATCGAGCTGTTGAGTACATTGGCCAGTTCACTGCTGCTCACCCCCAACTGACGGGCACGATCCTGATCAATCTGCAATTTGATGACTTTGCTCGGCTCGCCCCAGTCCAGATGTACATTGGTGGTATTCGGATTTTCTCCCACGGTGGCTGCAACTTTCTGCGCCCATTCACGGACTAATCCTAAGTCTTCACCCGACACCCGGAATTGTAGTGGATAACCCACAGGTGGGCCATTTTCCAGCAAGGACACCCTGGTACGCACTTCTGGCAATAACTTTCGAATCTGGTCACTTAAGGATTTACGGATTTCATTTCGATCCTCTAAAGAGGATGCCAGCACCACAAACTGGGCAAAACTGGTTTGCGGCAACTGCTGATCGAGCGGTAAATAGAAACGTGGAGAACCCATCCCGACATAAGCCACATAGTTATCAATGCCCTCTTGTTTCGATAAAAAGGCTTCTACTTTTTTTACTGCAGCTTCAGTGGCCTTCAGTGAAGCACCTTCTTCAAGTTTGAGATCCACCAGAATTTCAGCCCGGTTCGAGGGTGGGAAAAACTGCTGCGGCACCAGCTTAAACATTAAAATAGACAGAATAAAAATTCCGACCGTGGCAACAATGACAGTTTTACGATAGGTCACACAGGCATCGACCCAACGGCGAAAGCCCTGATAAAACCGGGTTTGATAAGGGTCATAATGTTCTCCGGCATGATGCACAATCGGCTGAGGTTCTGGCTGTTTGCGTAGACGTGCCCAGAGACGCTGATACCACGGCGCTTTCTGAATTAAATCCTTGTTGAAATCCGGCAGAAGTTTATCGCCTAAATATGGCACAAACAGTACCGCGGCAATCCAGGACACCAGCAATGCAATGGTCACCACCTGGAAAATCGAACGGGTATATTCCCCGGTACTCGATGCTGCAGTGGCGATCGGCAGGAAACCGGCAGCGGTAATCAGGGTCCCGGTCAGCATTGGAAAAGCCGTGGTGCGCCAGGCATGCCCGGCTGCCTGTAAACGGCTATACCCCTGCTCCATCTTAATCGCCATCATTTCAATCGCGATAATGGCATCATCGACTAGCAGACCGAGGGCCAGAATCAGCGCCCCCAAGGAAATTTTATGCAGTCCGACATCAAACAGCTGCATACCGGCAAAGGTCATGGCCAGCACCAGCGGAATCGAGAAAGCCACCACCAGACCAGTCCGGAAACCGAGCGAGAAAAAACTGACCAGCAATACGATAATCACCGCTTCTGCCAGCACTTTCATAAATTCGTTAATACTGCGTTTAACTGCTACCGGCTGGTCGGAGACTTTTTGCAGCTCCATGCCGAGTGGCAGGGCTTTTTGCAGGCGGGCGAATTCCTGTTCCAGATTTTTACCCAAGGCAATGATGTCCCCACCCTTGCCCATCGATACAGCAATACCAATGCCGTTTTCGCCCATAAAGCGCATCCGGGGCTGTGCCGGATCACTAAAGCCACGATAGACTTCTGCTACATCTCCCAGCTGAATGGTTTTGCCATTGACCAGCAGCGGCATCTGTCTTAATTCTTCAACACTGTTTAATGCACCACTGACCCGCACCTGAATCCGGTCTGAACCGGTTTCAAAAAAACCGGACTGGGTTGTGGCATTTTGCTGCTGCAAGGCTTGCTGAATCGCCATGACTGGAACGCCCAGCTGAATGGCCTTGGTATTGGAAATCTCAATCCAGATTTTCTGGTCTTGCAGGCCAATCAGCTCAACTTTGGCAACATCTTTGACCCGTTGCAGTTGCAGCTGTAAGCGGTCGGCGTATTCCTTGAGGGTCGCATAGTCAAAATCTTTACCCTTGAGCACATAAATATTGCCAAAGGTGTCGCCAAATTCATCATTAAAGAACGGCCCTTGTACCCCTTGTGGCAATTCATGCCGGATATCGCCCACCTTCTTGCGCACGTTATACCAGACATCAGCGACATCTTTCGAAGCCAGGGAATCCTTGGCAACAAAAGTCACCATGGATTCGCCCGGACGCGAATAGGCCATGATACGGTCATACTGTCCCGTGGTCATCAGTTCCTTTTCAATCCGGTCAGTGACCTGCAGGGAGATTTCTTTGGCACTGGCACCGGGCCAGTAAGTCTGGATCACCATGACTTTAAAGGTAAAAGGTGGATCTTCACTTTGTGACAGTTTGGAATAAGAGACGATGCCGATCAGACCGAGCAGGATCATGAAATACAGCACCAGACCTTTATTTTTTAAAGCCCATTCCGACAGGTTAAAGTTCATGCTTAACTCCCTGCCTGAATGGTCACACGACGGTTTTCACGATCAATCGGATTGATTTTTTGCTGGTTACGCAGCAGATGTACGCCACCAATCACCACATAGTCTTCCGGCTTGAGCCCACTGAGTACAGGAACACTGTCCCGGCCATAGGCACCGAGCTGGACCGGGACTTTACGTAAGGTATGATCGGGCTGGACCACCATGACATAAGCCTGCTGATCCGTTGCCGAGACACTGGATAGCGGCACACTGAGCATATTGTCGCGGCTGTGCTGAAAAAACACCCGGGCACTTTGCCCCAGCTGGATCTGGCCATTGCCTTCACGTAAGGAAACTTTAACCCTGAAGGTACGCGACTGGTCCGCTGCCGGTGAAATCTCGCGGACAATGGCGGCAAATTTTTCTTCAGGTTTGGACCATAAGGTGACTAGGGCCGCTTGCCCCACCCTGATTTCAGCAATTGCCTGTTCCGGTACGCCAATCACCACTTCACGTTCGCCGGCAATCGCCAGTTCATACGCCGCCTGCCCGGCAGCGACCACCTGTCCTGTTTCAATATTGCGTGCCGTGATCACGCCGTTTCTGGTGGCAATCAGCTGGTTATAAGCAGTCTGGTTTTTAGCGGTATCATAGTTGGATTGTGCCTGCTTCAGATTTGACATGGCGGTCTTGTACTGATTTTCGATCGCATCATATTGTGAGCGGCTCACGGCATTGGATGGCAATAACTGCTTGAAACGTTGTAATTCATCCTGAGCAATCTTAGTGGCAGACTGCGCGCTTTCCAGCTGGGCACGTGCTGCATTCAGCTGCAGCTGGGCATCTTTGACATCCAGAGTTGCCAGGACTTGCCCGACTTTGACCTGGTCACCCACATCGGCGAAGCGCTGGGTCACCTGTCCAGCCACCCGAAATGCCAGCGCCGTTTGCTGGCGCGCCTGCACATCACCAGCATAACTTTTTAATTCATGCCGTGAAGAGGTGGGTGTGGCCACCATGACAAAGGGAACTTCCTGTTCTGCTGCAGCAGTATCTTTGCTGCACCCGCTTAAGGTCACGCTGCAAAGCACCACCATGCTAGCCAATACGCTGTAAATCCTGCTCATCTTATTCGCTCTTATCTGATCGTCTTTTTTAGGGCAAACTATGCTGATATATTGAATTGATTGTTTTTTAATTAATATACCACCCGGTACACTAATTACAACTCAAGCTTCAAAGCAATGACCGTGTTGACTTTTTTTGGAAGAAATTGTGCAAATACCTGTAGGACGACCCAAGGATCTGGAAAAGCGTCAGCGCATACTCAGCGTGGCCAAAGCGCTGTTTTTAGCGCATGGCTATCATGCCTCCAGCATGAACCAGATTGCACGTGAGGCAGGTGTGACCAAGCTGACGGTGTATAACCATTTTCAGGATAAGGCGACCCTGTTTAGCTGTGCGATTGAGGATACCTGTGAAGCCATTCTGCATGAACATCCTCAACTCTTGCAGCCGAGCAGTGACTTTGCGCAGGAGTTTTATCAGGCCTGTCAGCGCGCTTTAAATATTATTCATTTACCAGAAGCGATCAAGCTGGACCTGCTACTGATGGAACTGGCCTCGCAGCAAAGTCCTCTGGCAGAACAGTTTTATCAGGCCTCGCATAACAAACTGGATGCAGTCTGGAATGATTTCTTTGCTCTGGCCCAGCAATACCGCTTTATTCGGGTCGATCTTCCAGAAAAACAGACCGAGCTGATCGTGTCCCTGCTGACCGGAACCCGTCATCAGAAAATCCTGTTGGGTCTCAGCCCTCCCCCTTCAAGCGCAGAACAGCAACAGATTATTAGCGAGGCCATTGAACTGTTTATGCTGAAATATGCCCTGCCGGATTAACTCCTTTCTTTCGGACTGATCACCGATCACCGTATGTGGCCTAAAAGTTGCTAAAAAAGTAGCCAATGCTCTGCAACTTTTGTCTCTAGGGGACTTGGATTGTCATGCAGTCGCGGTATAGTCAAAGCATGCATGTGAGGGAATAAAAAATGATTCAACAGATTGATGCACCACTACGCGAAGACGTACGCTTACTGGGTAATTTGCTTGGGGAAACCTTAAAATTACATGCCGGGCAGGATTTGTTTAATCAGATCGAGCAGATCCGTGCCCTGTCCAAAGGCGCTCGCGATGGACAGGTCGAAGCAGAAAAACAACTGGAACAACTGTTTTTGAGTCTGGAAGATGCAGAAATCCTGCCACTGACCCGTGCTTTTACCCACTTTTTAAACTTTGCCAATATTGCCGAACAATATCATGTGGTGCGTCGTCGCCGTCAGAGCGAGTTTGATGACACTGCAGAATCTCCAAATCCTCTGGTGCCTTTATTTGAAAAATTTAAACAGCAGGAAATTTCTGCTGACACGCTGTATCAGCAAATCTGTGAATTAAAAATTGAACTGGTCCTGACCGCGCATCCCACAGAAGTCAGCCGCCGTACCCTGATTCAAAAATATGATGGCATCAATAATGCCCTGTCCAAGTTCGACCAGCAGAAACTGACTCCACGTGAACGTCAGGCAGTCCTGGCCGATCTGAAACAGCTAATCAGTTCTGCTTGGCAAACCGATGAAATCCGTCAGCATCGCCCGACTCCAATTGATGAAGCGAAATGGGGCTTTACCACCATTGAACAGACCCTGTGGAATGCAGTACCAAAATTTATCCGCGAACTAAATGGCATGGTTCAGGCGCAATGTGGCCAGAACCTTCCCTTAGATGTCGCACCAGTACGTTTTGCCTCCTGGATGGGTGGTGACCGCGATGGCAACCCGAATGTCACCCACACCGTCACTCAGGAAGTACTATGGCTGTCACGCTGGAAAGCAGCCGATCTCTATGTACGCGATATTGAAAACCTGCGCTGGGAACTATCCATTCAGCAATGCAGTCCGGAAATTTCCGCAGCCTTGGGCCAGCCCCATCCTGAACCCTATCGTGAATATCTACGTGACACCCGTACCCGCCTGAAAGCCACGCGGCACTGGCTGGCAGAAAAATTAAAAGGCAATGATGCCGATGACAGTCTGGTGATTAAAAGTAAAGACGAACTTTTACAACCGCTCCTGACCTGCTACCGTTCACTGATGGACTGCAATCTGGCCGAAATTGCCAATGGCAGCCTGCTGGACTTTATTTACCGGGTCAACAGCTTTGGGATCGAACTGCTAAAACTGGATATCCGCCAGGAATCCGGCCGTCACCGTCAGGCGATTTCAGCCATTACTGAATATTTGGGACTGGGGAATTTTGAAACCTGGACCGAACAGGCCCGTCAAAACTTTTTACTGCAGGAATTGCAAAGCAAGCGTCCGTTACTGCCGAAACATCTGAATGAACCGGCCGGCAGCCTGATTGAACATCCGGATGTACAGGAAGTCTTTGCCACCATGCGCACACTGGCCGAACAGCCGAGCGAGTCTCTGGGTGCCTATATTATTTCCATGGCAGAATATCCAAGTGATGTCTTGGCGGTACTGCTTTTACAAAAAGAAGCCGGCATCGAGCACGCCTTACGGGTGGTTCCCCTGTTTGAAACCTTGAAAGATCTGGATGGTGCAGCCGCAACCATGTCGACCCTGTTCAATATGCACTGGTACAAACAGCATATTCAGGGCAAACATGAGGTCATGATTGGCTATTCGGATTCTGCCAAGGATGCCGGTTTTATGTCGGCCAACTGGGCTCAGTATCGTGCCCAGGAAGAACTGACCGCAGTTGCCCAGCAACATGGCGTGCAATTGACCCTGTTTCATGGTCGTGGCGGTTCGATCAGCCGTGGTGGTGCGCCCACCCAGCAAGCCTTGTTCTCTCAGCCACCAGGTTCTATTTCCGGTGCGATCCGGGTGACTGAACAGGGCGAAATGATCCGCTTTAAATTCGGGTTGGAAGAAATTGCGCTGCAGAATCTGGAAATTTATACCGCTGCGACTTTAGAAGCGACGCTACTGCCGCCACCCGAACCAAAACAGGAATGGCGCGACCTGATGCATCAAATGACCGAACTGTCTGTTCAGGTCTATCGCCAGACCGTACGGGAAAATCCGTATTTTGTAAAATACCTGCGTACTGTTACCCCGGAGCTTGAACTGCAGATGCTGCCGCTGGGTTCACGGCCGGCCAAACGTAAGGTGAGTGGCGGGATTGAATCCTTGCGTGCCATTCCCTGGGTATTTGCCTGGACCCAGATTCGCCTGATGTTGCCAGCCTGGCTCGGTACCGGTGCCGCACTGAATGAGGTCCTGGATCAGGGACAACGTAATGTACTCGATGAAATGCTGGCCGAGTGGCCTTATTTCCAGACCTTGATTGATATGCTGGAAATGGTATTGTCCAAAGCCGACGCGCATGTGGCGCTCTATTACGAATCGCATCTGACCCAGGATGAAGATCTTAAAGTTCTGGGAACAGAACTGCGTCAGCGTTTGCAGGATGCTGTACAAACCCTGTTGAGCTTAAAAGGCGAATCGAAACTCCTGAGCAGTAACGGTGTACTGGATCAGTCGATGAAAGTACGTAAACCCTATTTGTTACCGCTGCACTTGCTGCAAGCTGAACTGATGAAACGTCGCCGTTTATATCTGGAACAGCAGCAGGCTGAAAATACCCCGGTCGATCATGCCTTAATGGTCAGCATTGCCGGCATTGCAGCCGGTTTACGTAATACCGGCTGATTTTTCGCCCTCGCATTCAAAGCACATCCTGGTGATGTGCTTTTTTTGTACATGAATTGGCCAAAACCACTCACTGCATCGTATTTTTTATAACTAAAATAACAAATCTTTATGAGTGAATTTTAAGCATAGCTATATGATTAATCCACTGATTTAACGCTACTTTTATATTAAAAACATTTACCAATTGATAAAAAATAAATAAAAGTCAATGAATTAACTTGAACAAAAAGTTGAAAGGAGTGATTAAAACTTCCAAAAAACCGGAGTATGATGTGCACAATTTATCTTTTGAGTGCTCATTTTATGTCCAGTTGGTTTCCCAAATGGCGCCCGTATGAGGGCAGTATCGATGCACGACCAGTAGGTACCGCAGAGTATTTGCCACCCGCACAAACGGTAGTTTTGGGTGTACAGCATGCCTTTGCCATGTTTGGCGCGACTGTACTGGCACCTTTTTTAATGGGCTTTGATCCTAACCTGGCGATTTTAATGTCAGGGATCTGTACTATTCTGTTCTTTTTAATCACCGGTGGCCGGGTTCCAAGTTATCTAGGTTCAAGCTTTGCCTTTATTGGTGTGGTCATCGCAGCAACAGGTTATGCGGGTGGTGGCGGACTGAATCCAAATATTGGCGTTGCAGCAGGCGGGATTATCGCATGTGGCATATTCTATGCGCTGATGGGCTTTCTGGTCATGGCGACGGGCACCCGCTGGATTGAAAAGCTGATGCCACCGGTGGTGACCGGTGCCGTGGTGATGATCATTGGGCTGAACCTTGCTCCAGTCACAGTGAAAAGCGTGATGGGCAATACCTTCAATATGTGGATGTCCCTGGTCACTGTGCTGTGCATGGGTTCAATTGCCGTATTCACCCGTGGCTTATTACAGCGCCTGCTGTTATTGGTCGGCCTGTTATTGGCTTATCTGATCTACTTTGTACTCAGTAATGTCATGGGTTATGGCACTGCGATCAACTTCCAGCCGATTCAGCAAGCGGCCTGGTTCGGTTTACCAACCTTCCACGCGCCAACCTTTGAATTAAACGCCATGCTGATCATTGCACCGGTTGCCTTGATTCTGGTGGCAGAAAATCTGGGCCATATTAAAGCGGTCAGCGCGATGACCGGAGAAAATCTGGATCCGCATATTGGTAAAGCCTTTGTTGCCGATGGTGTTGCGACGACCCTGGCTGGTGGTGTCGGTGCGCCGGGGATGACCACCTATGGTGAAAACATTGGGGTCATGGCCGTAACCCGTGTGTATTCAACCATCATCTTTGCCATCGCCGGTGTCTTTGCCATCTTCCTCGGTTTATCGCCAAAGTTTGGTGCAGTGATTCATACCATTCCAACGGCGATTCTGACCGGTGCTTCGATTGTGGTGTTTGGTCTGATTACCATTGCCGGTGCCAAAATCTGGATTGAAAACAAGGTCGATTTCTCGCAGAACAAGAACCTGATGGTGGCTGCGGTGACCATTATTTTAGGGACGGGTGATTTTGCCCTGACTTTCGGCAGCTTCAATCTGGGTGGTATTGGTACCGCAACTTTTGCAGCCCTGTTCCTCAACTGGTTCTTCAGCCTGGTCGATAAAAAATAAAATTCAGCGATGACCGGACACAACCTGTTGCAAGCAAAAAGACCGAACATTGATGTTCGGTCTTTTTGTGTCGCTTAAAACAGTCGGTCTAGAATGAACTGTTTTAAGTGACAGGCTATTGATTCGCGTTGGCTTATTTCTGTTTTTTAAGCGCTTGCTTCAGTTGCTTCAATTTGCCTTTATGTTTTGAAATCTTTTTCAAACGTGCTTTGATTTTCTGCTTTAAAGATTTAACTTGCTTAGCCATGGTATTACTCCCTAGTAAGGCTATTCGTTAGGCTTGTGTTGTTTCACAAAACCACGAATAAATTTTCTTAATTCACGAGCAGCACTCGTATCCAGTTCTTCGCAGAGACGAATAAATTCATCACGCTCCGTACTCTGAATACGAATTAAAAGTTGTCCATCTTTCTTGCCTGTCTTTATTTTTTTGATTTGCTCGCTCATTGCTTATCTCTCCAAAATAAAGACTGCTTTGCAAAAGATGTATATACAATATATATACTTGTTAAATTAAATCAAACCTACATTGTAAAAATATTTAATAAAATCAATTTATTTTTTTTACCATAATTTCTATAAAACCGTGCAAAGCCCGTCCAGGCAAGGCTTTAGGCACTTGGCTGAATGGGCTTTTTATGGATAAATTATTTTTGCAAAAAGGCGATGTTGTGCTTAAAAATGGCCACGATTACAGCAAGATCTCCTGCATAGCTTGAAGATCGTCCGGCGTAGTTGAACTGAAATGAGCCCGTTTAAGGACGAAACTCTTTCAGTTCACGTTGAATAAAGTATTGGAACATTTCACGGTATAGATGTTCAATAAACTCCTGATCGAGGCCCTGCTTTTGCGCCAATGCCCTAACATTTTCTACAATCTGTTCCATACGTTCTGGTGACTGCAAATCGGTTTCGGTTTTTTTGAAACGGGTGGTTTGATCAACATAAAATTGACGCGCAGCGATCAGCTCAACTAAAGCTGTATCAATGGCATCGATCTGTTGACGTGCATGTTCTAGTGATTCAGCTTTGATCTTTTCCATGTTTTTTCAGTTCACTTTCAGTTTGATTATTACTTTTATACTTTTCTTCTAACACATTACTGAAAATACTTTCAATCATCCAGACCCGATATAAGCTATTAAATGTATAACTTTGATCATCTATGCGCAGTTCCAGTACCGGAAAGTTCGGCTGCGACTTCATTTCACAGAGCATATCATTGTCCTGCAGCTTGGCCAGAATATCGTCCTGGCTCAGCTCGGCAATGTTGAGTTGCTGCTGCATACGCTTGAAATGCGGCGCATAAGACAGGTCTTCACCCCGAGTCCAGACTGCTTGCAGGATCTGGTACATTGCCTCAATCCGCTGTTCCTCAGGGCAGCTATAAAATAACTGCGCCATCGGGACAATCGCCTGTTCATTTGGCCGGCAGAACGGGGTAAATTCAACTTCCGTCCGTTTCGATAAGCGCGTGGCCAGACTCCAGTCAAACTCATCCCGACCGCGATAGGACAAGGGATAGACATTCAACTGGATATTATAATAATCCGCCAGTTCTTCCTTGATATAGGCCAGCAAAAGCCAGGAGATCGGATCTTCCAGCGCGATATACAAGTCCAGTTCCGGATCCATCGACTGGATCTCGTTCAGCTCTTCAGCATCACTGATCAGATGCTCACGCCATTCAATGTGATCGATCATAAAAATCGGATTACCGGTCAGCAGTTTTTGCTGCTCCAGACGCCGGGTCAGACGCAACAGGTCATCGACTGCCTGATACTGGCGTCCGCCTAAATTAAAATAGCTGGCCAGAATCGGGGTCTGGTCAAAAATACGTTCGGGAAAGTCCTGTGGCTGATGATGACGACTGGCCATGGCATAAAGGGTTCGTAATTTTCCGGTCTGTTTTTGCCACAACATATGAAACACATCTTCCAGCAAATACAGAAAATCCTGCCCGCGCAGCGGGGTATGCCGTAAAATCAGTTCCGCCTGTTGCAAGGCTTCAGCGCTGGGCAATTCTGGCGTGTCATGAAAACTAAAACGATGCTGTTTCGACAGAATCTTGGCATCATTTAGGGTGTAGTGCTGCCATTCATCAAAAGACATCTGATTTGGGGGGGCTGCATGCGAACTAGAAATAATTACTTTCAGCGGCTTGAGCTGCGGACTTAAAATTTCTTCGAGCTGGGGCAGCTGCTGTACCGCCAGATAGCTGTACACATCATCCAGTCTTAAATGGATACTCAGCCCATCTTGAATAGATAACACCGTTTGACGGATTGGTTTCTGGTAAAACCAACTCGATCGGATTGGATCAAACCAACGGCGTAACAGGGACATGAGTTCGGCCTCGACAAAGATGACGGTGTGCAGTTCAAAAAATTGAATCTGTACAGAATAATCTATTTTTAAGATCGCAGAGCAAAAGCCCTGCATGGTGTAAAAACTTATATCAAGTCTTGACATACTCCCCCCACTTTCGACTAGCTCAAGTGGGGGATTCTAAAAGCAAAAGCTCTTAGGTGACTTCCTCACGGATTTCACTTGCTTTCTGCTTCACAGGGCGATCTTTACCGCATCTTCCCTCGACAGACAAAACGGTGTGTCCCACCGCTAAAATGTTGCGAGAAGCATTAATATCTGCATTCTCGCTAAAACAACAACTGACACACTCAAAGTTTGCCTGAGTGAGCCTATTTTCTTTTGCAACGTGACCACATGAACTACAAGTCTGACTTGTATATTTAGGGTCAACTTTAACGAGTAAACCACCTCGCCATTGCTGTTTGTACACCAACATATTAACAAGCATTGACCAACCTTGATCTAGGATTGATTTGTTCAAGCCTGATTTAGCTTTAACATTCTTTCCTTTTTCTTCGATTGAGCCTTTGGCTGACTTCGACATATTGGCTACTTTTAAGTCCTCAACTACGATCATTGCGTGGTTTTTGCTGAGAGTTGTCGTGACTTTGTGCAAGTAGTCATGCCGAATATTGGTAATATGATGATGTAATTTATTGATCTTTAAATTAAGTTTTTTCCAATTTTGACTAAATTCGGTTTTCTTTCTCAACTTGCGTTGAAGCCTAGCCAACTTTACTTGATTGGCTTTAAAACTATTGATTGGGTCAAATACCTGACCTGTTGATATTGTAATTAATTTCTTAATGCCAAGATCAACACCAATTGCAGATTTTGATGGATGAATTGGTTGTTCGATTTCACGGTTAGTACAAAATGAAACATACCAAAGCCCACAAATTTTCTTAATTGTAATACTTGTGATTTTACCAACAATTTCTTGTGATTTTTTAAATCTTATCCAACCTGTTTTTTTAGGCAAAGAAACTCGATCACCAATAACCTCACAATCTGCAAATGGAAGTCTAAAAGATTGCTCACCATCTAATTTCTTCTTGAATCTTGGCATGAGTGGTCTAAGCTCAATCTCACCACCATCAGCCAATTTAAAAAAATTGGGTTTACGTGGTTTCCGCTTGTTTTGCTTTAAACGAGCTTGTTCTTTTTTGTTGTAAAACTTACCCCATGCTTGAGCAAGATCACGTATTTTTTGCTGTAAGCAAGCTGAATATGTTTGACCAAGAAAAGAAAATTCAGGTGTTTTTTTAAGGGGTACTAATTTTTTTTCAATGCTTTCGTAACGAATATATTCATCTTTAGCAAACATTTCAAATGATTTAGCGAGAATTTGATTCCACACAAAACGAGCAGAACCTATTGCTTGATTAAGCAATATTTCCTGTTCTTGGTTAGGCAGAAGCCTAAACTTGTAGTGTTGTAAAATCTTCATTAAATCATTGTTTATAAAAGAATTGTAGTGTTTGAATTATAGCAAAAATAAGCAATAAAACCAAGAAAACATTATCTTTAATATGGCTATCGCCACTCGCTTGTATCCCCCACCTGACTGTCGGTGAGGGTCTTACGCCCGATTAAGATAAACAAATGTTCAATGTTTAACAATGGATTAGAGGTCAAGATTCAAGTCAGTGACCGCCCCGGTTTCTGCACCTGAGGTCAGTTTGGCGAATTTGGCCAGTGCTCCATGGGTATAGTTCGGTTTTGGTTTGATCCAAGCTGCTTGACGTGCTGCAATCTCCGGCTCATCCACATGCCAGGTCATTTCCCGGGTTTCCGCATTAATTGAAATCTGGTCGCCATTTTGTACCAGACCAATCGGGCCGCCATCATAAGCTTCGGGGGTGACATGACCAATCACAAAACCGTGACTGCCACCCGAGAAGCGTCCATCGGTAATCAGGGCAACTGAAGCGCCTAAGCCCTTCCCGATAATCGCAGAGGTCGGTTTCAGCATTTCTGGCATTCCCGGGCCACCTTTGGGACCAACGCCACGAATCACCACCACTTCACCCGGCTGGACTTCGCCATCCAGAATACCGCGCATGGCACCCTGCTCACCTTCAAACACGCGAGCCGGGCCAGCAAAATGCAGTCCTTCCTTACCGGTAATTTTGGCGACCGCGCCCTTCGGTGACAGATTGCCTTTTAGAATCACCAGATGTGAGTCTTTTTTCACTGGCGCATCAAAAGGCAGAATAATCTGCTGGCCTTCCGGATAGTCCTGCACATCGGCCAGATTTTCTGCCAGCGTCTTACCTGTGACCGTCAGACATGAGCCATCCAGCATGCCGGCATCCAGCATGCGCTTCATCAGTGGTTGAATTCCACCAATCGCAATCAGTTCTGACATCAGATATTTACCTGATGGACGCACGTCGGCCACCACCGGAATATCTTTACCAATCCGCACGAAATCATCCAGACTCAATTCCACTCCTGCTGTATGTGCCATGGCTAAAAGATGCAGTACACCATTGGTCGAACCACCCAGCGCAATCAAGACTTTAATCGAGTTTTCAAAGGCGGCTTTGGTCATGATGTCGCGCGGCTTAATATCCAGTCGCAACAGGTTCATCACCGCTTCACCGGCCCGGGCACAGTCAATTTGCTTGTCTTCCGATACCGCTTCCTGTGCCGAAGAGCCCGGCAGGCTCATACCTAAAGCTTCAATCGCAGAGGCCATCGAGTTGGCCGTGTACATACCGCCACACGAACCCGGACCTGGCAAGGAAACCTCTTCAATATGCTTGACCTGAATCGCGTTGATTTCACCTTTGGCATATTGACCCACCGCTTCAAACACTGAAATCATGTCGGTATGACCTTCACCCGGTTTGATGGTTCCGCCATAAATAAACAGCCCCGGACGGTTGAGGCGCGCCAATCCCATGATGCAGCCGGGCATATTTTTGTCACAGCCACCAATGGCAATCACACCATCATAAGCCTGACAGCCGACCACGGTTTCAATCGAATCTGCGATCACTTCCCGTGACAGCAGGGAATATTTCATGCCTTCGGTGCCATTGGAAATGCCATCTGAAATGGTAATGGTATTAAAGATAATGCCCTTGCCACCCGCCGCACTCACGCCCTGCTCTACGGTTCTGGCCAGACCATCAATATGCATATTACAAGGCGTGACATTGGCCCAGGTCGAAGCAATGCCGATAAATGGCCGGTTAAAATCGGCATCCTGAAAACCGGTGGCACGCATCATGGAACGCGCCGGTGCATTTTCAATACCTTCATAAACGGGGGCAGAATGCTCGCGGATATTATCTTTACTCATTATTCTCTTCCTGGGCGATGACCGATTTTAAGCGTCGGTCTTGGACAATTTATTTTAAGATCATTGTTTGACATACTCCCACCACTTTCACTTTATTCAAGTGGGGGATTCTAAAAGCATCAGCTCTTAGGTGACTTCCTCACGGATTTCGCTTGCTTTCTGCTTCATCGGGCGACCTTTACCGCATCCACCCTCCACAGACAAAACGGTGTGTCCCACCGCCAAAATATTACGAGAAGCGTTAATATCCGCATTCTCGCTAAAGCCACACGCAACACATTCAAAATGTGCCTGAGTAAGCCTATTTTCTTTTGCAACATGACCGCAGGAGCTACACGTTTGACTTGTGTATTTCGGGTCAATCTTAACGAGTAAACCACCTCGCCATTGTTGTTTGTACTCCAATATATCAACAAGCATTGACCAACCTTGATCTAGGATTGCCTTGTTTAAGCCCGACTTGGCTTTGACATTCTTTCCTTTTTTCTCGATTGTGCCACTTGCTGACTTCGACATATTGGCTACTTTTAAGTCCTCAACTACGATCATTGCGTGGTTTTTGCTGAGAGTTGTCGTGACTTTATGTAGGTAGTCATGCCGAATATTAGCAATATGATAATGTAGCTTGTTAATTGTGGTGTTCAACTTTTTCCAATTTTCACTAAACTTCAATTTTTTGCTCAACTTACGTTGAAGTTTAGCTAATTTAATTTGGTTGGTTTTAAAACTGTTCTTTGGGTTAAATACCTCACCCTCAGATGTTGTGACTAATTTCTTGACACCTAAATCAACACCAACTGCGGTTTTGGATGGATGTACTGGATTTTCCAATAACTCTTTTTCACTGCCAAATGAAATATACCAATGACCTGATCTCTTACTGATTGTCACATTCTTAATTGTGCCTAGAATATCTTGTGATTTTCTAAATTTCACAAATCCTATGCCATTTGGCAGCTTAACTCGATTACCCTCAATTCGACAATATTTATCAAATTGCACCAATCTAATTGAATCGTAACCATCTGATTTTTTCTTGACATACTCCCACCACTAAACTGAAAGTTATAGTGGGGGAATCTTTGCGACCCATGCAATCAAATTGATTACACCTTTCGATGCCACACTTGCGCTGACAAGTATTGTGGCACAGGAACTCTTTACACAGCACGAAGCCCTAGTGCATCAGCTAAAGCGAAATTACGGATATTTATACTCGCATTCACATCACGATCTTCAACCAAGTTGCAACTTGGACATTCAAACAATCTGACACTTAGCGGTAACTTTTCCATCTTATAGCCACAGCAAGAACAAGTTTTTGAACTTGGTACAAATCGACCAATTTTCAAAACATTCTTGCCATACCATTCAGCTTTGTATTGTAACAGCGTTAAGAATTGCCCCCATGCCACATCCGAAATGGACTTGGCTAGTTTACTGTTCTTAACCATGTTTTTAATTCCTAAATCTTCTAATGCATACGTGGTCGCTTGGTTTTCACAGATCAAGTGATGCGTTAGTTTGTGATGTAGGTCTAAGCGTTGCAAACGTACCTTTTCATAGATACATGCAACATTTAATTTCTGACGTTGATAATTCTTGGATTCTTTTTTCTTTCGAGCAAATATCTTTTGCTGAATTGCTAATCCATTTTGAGCTTGTCGTAAATATTTTGGATTTTCAATTTTTTGACCATCCGACTGAATCAACAAGTGATTTAAGCCCAAATCAATACCAATGGTTTTATCTGCCTCAATTATTGATGCTGTTACTTTGGCTTGATTAGTTTCAACTAAAATTGATGCGTAATACTTTCCTGTTGCTGTTTTACTAATAGTGACAGTTTTAATCTTTCCATCAAATTGACGACTAAATACAGCTTTAATGCCTTTTAATTTAGGTAGATTCAGTGTGCCTTTTTCAAAATCAACACTACCATGTTGAGGGCATTGATATGATCGTTGTGGAATTTTCTTAGACTTGAACTTGGGGAATTTCGCCCGACCTTTGAAGAAGTTTCCAAAAGCCGTATAAACATGAAGTAATCCACTAAGTAGGGTTTGACTGTTCACCTCATTGAGCCATGAGTATTGTTCTTGCTTTTTCATACTCACAAGCTGATCCTGAATATCTTTTCGGCTCAGTGATTTTTTATGTTCATCATAATATTTTTGTTGAAGTGCTAAAGCCCAGTTGTAAGTAAACCTAGCACAGCCGAAGTGCTTTTCGATTAGCACTTTTTGCTCACCATTCGGATAAATACGATACTTGTAGGCTTTCATTTGAACTTCATTCATACCTATAATTTAACAAGTATTAATCTTGGTGTAAATAACATGAAGTCACATTACCACTGTGTTTATAAGCTAACTTATCATTTAGTGTTGGTAACAAAATACAGGAGAAAATGCTTTACAAATGAAATGCTCAATCGCCTTGAAGAAATCGTAAGAAAGAACTGTCAAGATTGGGAAATTGACTTGCTTGAGTTTAATGGTGAAGCTGACCACATTCATTTATTACTAGAAATGCACCCTAATATCATGCCAAGCAAGTTTATAAATAACCTCAAAACGGTATCTAGCAGACTTATACGCAAAGAATTTGATGCAGAACTAAAGCAGTATTATTGGAAGCCTGTACTTTGGACTAGGGCTTATTGCTTGCTTACAACAGGTGGTGCGACAATTGATGTAATTCGTGAATATATAAAAAATCAAGAAAGACCCGAATAACGAAAAGTCGTGCTATCCATCCCCACCTAAATTGAAGATTATAGATGGGGAATTTCGCACAGTTAGTTAAATCTAGGCATCAGTGGGCGTAACTGGATTTCAGAACCATCAGTGAGTTTGAGGAATTTGGGCTTGCGTGGTTTACGCTTATTTTCTTTTAATCTTGCATGTTCTTTTGCATTGAAAAACCTTGTCCAAGCCGAAGCCAGATCACGAATTTTTTGCTGTAGGGAAACAGCATTAGAATGATTTGCTAAAAAAGCATATTCAGGATTCTTTTTAAGACTGGTGATTTTATTCACCAAATTGGTTGCATTGATAAATTCATTCTTTGCAAACATTTCAAATGACACAACTAAAATTTGATTCCAAACAAAACGCGCAGAACCAACAAGATTGTTTAAAATAACCTCTTGCTCTTCATTAGGCTCAAGCCTAAATTTATACGCCTTGTTGATTTTCATTTTTTTTAAAACTTATTTAAATACAATGTTATATTTCTTTTATTTTAACATAAAAACGAATTAAAGCTAAATTAAAAAACTTACGAAATTCACCTCCACCCTGACTGTCGGGTGGAGTCCTCTTTCATTTTAAGATAGTTTCTTGTATAAAAAAAGCACCCCATCTGGAGTGCTATTTAAATCTGTAAAATTACAAATTAGATATCACGTACCGCACCTTTCGACGCACTAGTAGTATGCATCGCATACGCTTTCAGTGCTTTAGACACTTTACGCGGACGCTGTTCAGCAGGCTGCCAGCCTTTGGCTTCTTGTGCTTCACGGCGCGCTGCCATGGTTGCATCATCCACTGCCAGGTGAATGGTACGGTTTGGAATATCAATTTCGATACGGTCGCCATCTTCCACCAGACCAATTGCACCGCCTTCAGCCGCTTCAGGCGACACGTGACCAATCGACAGACCAGACGAACCACCCGAGAAACGGCCATCCGTTAAAAGTGCGCAGTCTTTACCCAAACCTTTCGATTTTAAGTAACTGGTTGGATACAGCATTTCCTGCATACCCGGGCCACCACGTGGACCTTCATAGCGAATCACGACGACATCACCCGCAGTGATTTTGCCGCCAAGAATGGCTTCAACTGCAGCATCCTGACTTTCAAACACACGTGCAGTCCCGTTGAATTTCAGGATTGAATCATCCACACCCGCAGTTTTTACGATACAGCCTTCTAGCGCGATGTTGCCGTAAAGTACCGCTAGACCACCATCTTGTGAGAAGGCATTGGCTGCATTACGGATCACGCCATTGTCACGGTCACCATCTAAGCGCGCATAGTAACGGTCTTGCGAGAATGCGGTCTGGGTCGGAACACCGCCCGGTGCCGATTTGAAGAATTGATACACCTCTTCATCTTCGGTACGGATGATGTCCCATTTATCCAAGGCATCTTTTAAAGTTTTTTCATGCACGGTTGGAACAGAAGTATCCAGCAAGCCCGCGCGATCCAGTTCACCCAGGATCGACATGATGCCACCGGCACGGTGTACATCTTCCATATGCACGTCCTGCTTCGCCGGCGCAACCTTACAAAGAACTGGCACATTACGTGACAAACGATCGATATCAGTCATGGTAAAGTCGACTTCTGCCTCGTGTGCTGCTGCCAACAAATGTAGAACCGTATTGGTTGAACCACCCATGGAAATGTCTAAAGTCATCGCATTTTCAAACGCTGCTTTGGTCGCGATTGAACGTGGCAATAAGCTGTAGTCATTTTGCTCATAATGACGTTTAGTGATTTCAACAATCAATTGACCCGCACGCTCGAATAATTTTTTACGGTTGGCATGGGTTGCCAGCGTTGAACCATTGCCCGGAAGCGATAAACCAAGTGCTTCAGTCAAACAGTTCATCGAGTTTGCGGTAAACATGCCTGAACATGAACCACAGGTTGGGCAAGCTGAACGTTCATATTCAGCAACTTCTTCATCAGTGAAGCTGTCATCTGCTGCAACAATCATGGCATCAACCAGATCAATGGCTTTTTCATTGCCACGGATTTTGACCTTGCCCGCTTCCATTGGACCGCCAGAGACAAATACTACTGGAATGTTCAGACGCATCGCGGCCATTAACATGCCTGGGGTGATCTTGTCACAGTTCGAGATACATACCATCGCATCGGCACAATGGGCATTGACCATGTACTCGACCGAGTCTGCAATCAGGTCACGCGAAGGCAATGAATACAACATGCCATCATGACCCATCGCGATGCCGTCATCGACCGCAATAGTATTGAATTCTTTGGCCACGCCGCCTGACGCTTCAATTTGACGTGCCACCAGCTGACCCAGGTCTTTAAGATGCACATGACCCGGTACAAACTGGGTGAACGAGTTCACCACCGCAATAATCGGCTTACCGAAATCTTCATCTTTCATGCCGGTGGCACGCCATAAACCGCGTGCGCCAGCCATATTTCTTCCGTGTGTCGATGTTTTTGAACGATAGTCAGGCATTTTATATTTCCAACAAAGTTTGAGCTTGCAATGAATCGGGCAGATCCACTCTGGCTAAATCATACTGACAAGGAGCTTAAATCAGTTGAATTTTAAACCTATCATACTACAAGCCCTTGATTTACAAGATGGCCTTTTGGGTGTAGATACAGGCAAAAATGTCTATAGAGAGATTTGGATGATCTGACGATAAAAATTTCTTAATGAAATCTACTATACCGCCATCATCATCATCAGGACAATACAAAACTTTCATGAATAATTTTTACAATTTGCATGAGTTTTTTTTATATAAAAATTCCACTGAAATTCAAGCACTCACCAAGCTTCTCGGATGAGTTTTTGCAACGATTAGGCTGAAATTTGGCTTTTGGCTTATAATAGCTTTTAAGTTTATTTGGAATTTCATGTGTGAAGATCATATTTGCAGGCACACCAGAATTTGCAGCGACTGCATTGGCTGCGTTGCTTAGAACCGAACATGAAATTGTGGCGGTCTATACTCAACCGGACCGCAAGGCCGGACGTGGACAAAAGCTCACGGCATCTGCGGTGAAGCAGTTAGCGCTTGAACATCATCTTTCGGTCTATCAGCCTTTACATTTCAAGTCATCGACTGAAGAAGGTCTGGCGGCGCAAGCGGAACTTAAAGCCTTAAATGCAGATGTGATGGTGGTGGCAGCTTATGGCCTGATCCTGCCACAAGTGGTTCTGGATACGCCAAAATATGGTTGCCTGAATATTCATGGTTCGCTGTTGCCACGCTGGCGCGGTGCAGCCCCGATTCAGCGCGCGATTGCTACCGGCGATATCGAAACAGGTGTGACCATTATGAAAATGGCAGCCGGTCTGGATACCGGGGACATGATGTATAAAACACTGTGCCCGATTAGCGCCGAAGATACATCTGCCAGCCTGCATGACAAACTGGCGCTGCAAGGTGCTGAGGCGATTGTGGCCGTGCTCGAATCGGAACAGACTTTACAGCACTATCTTGAGACCCGTGAAGTTCAGGATGAAAATCTGACTGTCTACGCGCATAAACTGACAAAAGCCGAAGCACAAATTGACTGGACCCAGCCTGCAGCAGATATTGACCGTAATATTCGTGCCTTTAATCCCTGGCCAGTGGCATTCACCCCGCTAGATGACGGCAACAATTTACGCATCTGGAATTCATCACTTTCCACACAAAAGGCAAGCAATGCCCTGCCTAGTGAAGTGATTGCCCTGGATAAAGACGGCGTGCATGTGATGTGTGGTGATCAACATGCTATTTGCATCACCAATCTGCAATGGCCAGGTGGCAAAGCCCTGAATGCTGTTCAAATTAATCAAACTCAAAAACTATCGGTAGGACATAAATTCGCATGAGCCAAATTCAATCATCAGCTAAAAACTTGAATTTGCGCGCGCAAGTTGTAAAAACGCTATTGGCTGTACAAAATGGCCAATCACTTGCTTCTGTACTCAATCAACATATCAATATCGTATCTGAACGTGACCGTGGCCTATATCACGAGTTAACTTTAGGCTGTTTACGTCAGTGGCACGGCCTGAAAGCCATCACCCTGCCGTTATTAACCAAACCTCTTGATAACCAGGCTCTAGAAAGCTGCTTATATTTGGGTTTGTACCAGATTCTATGTACCCGTATTCCGGCACATGCTGCGATTTCAGAAACCGTCACTGCAGCCAAACAGCTGGGATTTGAACCTTTAAGCGGTCTGGTCAATGCGGTACTGCGTCGTGTTTCACGTGAAACAGAAGAATTTGACCTGGCTTTAAATCAGGCGCATGGCCTGCCAAGCTGGCTCTACAAGCGTTTAAAGAAAGACTGGCCGGAACAGCTTGCCGAGCTGTCACATGACTTGAAACAGATTGCGCCGCTTACCTTGCGTGTCAATATCAATCAGGTCAGCCGTGATGAATATCTGGAAATTCTGGAAGAAGAAGGCTATGAAGCACGTGCCTGTACTCTTTCTGAAGTTGGGATTGTACTGGAACAGAATGTGCATATTCCGAACCTGCCGGGCTATGAAGCCGGCGGTTTCTCGGTGCAGGATGAACATGCCCAGCTGTGTGCGACCTTAGTTCCTGACCTTGAAGGCAAAATCGTAGTAGATGCCTGCGCTGCGCCAGGGGGTAAGACTGCGCATATCTTGGAAAAATACAGCCCGAAAAAACTCTATGCCATTGATCAGGATGCTAAACGTTTAGTCCGTGTGGCAGAAAATCTGGAACGTTTACTGTTAACTGAATATGCCGACGTTGAAATTATCGCGGCTGATGCGATCACCTGGACCGCTCCGGAGCCGGTCGATTGTATCGTACTGGATGCACCATGCTCTGCAATTGGTGTGATCCGTCGTCATCCGGATATTCGCTTGTTACGTCACTCTACCGATATTCCGCAAACGGTACAGCTGCAAAAGCAGATTCTGGAAAATATGTGGCAGCAACTGAAAGTTGGCGGTACGTTGCTGTACATCACCTGTTCAATTCTGAAAGCCGAAAACGAACAGCAGATGGTCGAATTCTTTGCTCAACATGCCGATGCCAAAGAAATCAAGATCGAAGCCGATTGGGGCATCGAACAGATTCACGGTCGTCAGTTGTTGCCGAAAGCGGATCAAGGCGACGGTTTCTTCTATTGCCGTATAGAAAAAACGGCATAAATCATGCGTTAAAAATGAAAGGCAGCCTAAGCTGCCTTTTTTTATATCTCGTGATTTAGTGAATATGAGGTTTATTGAATAAACTTAAAAATCACCAGACTGCTGGCCAATGCAGCCATGCCACTGACCAGCCCATATACCGTTTCATGTCCTTTGGCATAGCGTTTTGCCGTCGGCAATAATTCATCCAGTGCCAGATAAACCATCACGCCGCCAATCACCCCAAAGATCAGACCATAGACGGTTTCACTCATATAAGGTGCCAGAATAAAATAACCGAGCGCTGCCCCCAATGGTTCGGCCAGGCCCGAGACCAGACTGGCCCAGAGCGCATAATCTTTACGGCCGGTGGCCATATATACCGGCAAGGCTATCGCCACACCTTCTGGCACATTATGAATCGCAATTGCCACCGCCAACGGCGCACCTAAAGCTGGGCTTTCTAGTGTGGCAAAAAACGTCGCCAGTCCTTCTGGCAGGTTATGTGCGCTAATCGCAAACAGGGTCAGCATACCGGTACGCAGTAATTGGGGGGAACTGACGCCCTTGGCAGAATGGGTTTCAATCGTGTCATGCGGATTCGGCACAAAGCGATCCAGCAACAACACCAGAACTACGCCCAGTAAAAAAGCAAAAGTGCCAAAGGCAAAACCGGTTTTTTCATCAAAGTCCAGACTAAAGGACGCGATCGATTTGTTCAGAATTTCGGTTAAAGAGACATAAATCATGGCCCCGGCAGCAAAGGCCAAACCAAAGGCTAGCAAACGGAAATTAGGTTTTTTTAAGAATAATACCAGTCCCCCACCCACCACGGTGGCCAGCCCGGCAAATAAAGTCACGGCAAAGGCTGTATGGACTTGTCCATCTGAAACGGAAATCATGTCAAAGCATCAGCCATTAAAAAAGTCATTATCATCAAGGATGATAATGACTTCTATTTATGGTAACAGTAGGTTTATGTGAAGATTTTTAGTCTTCTGGTTCTTCCGGATTCTTTGCCAGATGAATCACAGCCAGTACCAGACCACCCCATAATAAAACGATAGAGATGATCATCATGATTAGTGCAGATGTATTCATAGTCGCTCTCCTAGCTGTGACGGTCTTTGATCAGGCTGAATAGAATGGCACCCAGAATAAAGAATGCCATTACTCCTCCACCTACCATCCATAGGGTACTGGCAGCATAGCCACCATAACCTTCTGCCATGATCGATTTCAGGGTCAGGCCCAATGCCAGCAATAATGACAAAGGCGTGATCACCGTTAGCATGAAGTTCCAACTGGCACCCAGTTTCACGCTGGCAAACTCATTCACATGGCCTTCCAGCTGTTTCATTAATGGACGACGGAACCACGACAACAGAATAATCGATAACAGACCGCCACCGACAATACCGATGTTATTGGCAAAGTAGTCGATGATATCGACAAAGGTAATGGCACTATGTGTCGAGAACATCAGGGTAGAAATCACTGCTGAACCACCCGCAATAATGGTCACTGACTTGTTCTTTGACCAGCCCAGTTTGTCCTGGAACGCAGCAATCGGAACTTGCAGGATACTGACCATCGAGGTAATACCAGCAACCGTCAATGAACCAAAGAACAGGAAACCGAACAGGTCACCACCTGCACCTAAACTGGAAATGATTTTCGGAAACGCAATAAAGGCCAGACCGATACCGCCAGATACTACATCTTCAACTTTCGCGCCTGAGCTGAACGCCATAAAACCAAGCGCGGCAAAGACACCAATACCCGCCAGAATTTCAAAAGACGAGTTGGCCAATGCCACCACAATCCCTGAACCGGTCAGGTTAGTTTTGCGTTTCAGGTAAGATGCATAGGTCAACATGATCCCGAAGCCCACTGACAGTGAGAAGAAGATATGACCAAAAGCGGCTAACCAGACTTTATAGTTGGCCATCGCTTCCCAGTTCGGCGTGAAGAAAGCATTTAAACCATCGACTGCACCCGGTAAACGTACTGCCTGAATCACTAGGATCGTGAATAAAATCACCAGCAATGGCATAAAAATTTTATTCGCCAGTTCCACCCCACGACGTACTCCACCGTAAAGAATCAGCATGACTGCTGCCCAAACGACCACCAGACCAAAGAACAGCACAGGTACAAAACCAAGAGTTAGACCCTCACCATTTTGCAGGTAAGTATTGAAGAAGAAGCCTTGGGTATCTGTGCCCCACTGCTGTCCAAAGGAATAGAACATATAACTGCCGGCCCAGGACAAGACGCTGGCATAGTAAATCCCAATGATCAGGGTCACCATCACCTGCCACCACCCTAGGAATTCGGCATTCATGAGTTTTTTATAGGCCATAGGCGGCGCTTTGCGGAACTTGTGTCCGACCGCATAGTCTAAAAACAATAAAGGTAAACCTGCTGCGAAAATCGCAATCAGATAAGGGATCAGGAATGCCCCGCCACCATTTTCATAGGCAACATAGGGGAAACGCCAGATATTCCCCAAGCCAACGGCGGAACCAATCGCTGCAATAATGAATCCTGATCGTGCGGACCAATTCTCACGAGTTTCTGTCATAGAACACCTAAACTTTTAACCCCTTCAGATGCTGCTTATTATGGTTATGACGCAAGCAAAAAAAGAAGTATTTTCAATAATTTTGGGTGTTTGAATTAGAGGGCACCTTGTGGGCGTCGAATTCTAATGTACAAACAGGTCAGCAGGTCTTACATCTTGCTTAAAGTCTGATCGAAAAACTGACCTTGTAGATGACTCAACAATACTGACTTTTTTAAATTTTTTCTGTAAATTCTGCTTAAAATATTCGTTATTTATAATCTATTCGAATTAAGCGTTCAATAATTCTGCGAAATAAGCCAGATTAAACAAGTTATATATTGACAAACTTTTTGGAATATATTTTTTTAAGTTTTACTACAGGGTCGCTGTTTCAAAAAATGTATTCCAAGACTCCAATCCAGCATCTGTTTTTAGATCATTATTTGATGATGAAACGGCTTGTAGTAAGGCGCGTGACCAAGCCGTAATATGGGAAATCAAAGTCTCTCATGGAACTTTAACCTCCCTAAAAACCGGCTCAGATATCACATGCAGATTTAAAAACCAGCCACCTGTGATATCGAAGCGATGAATTGAATATTCTGAACCTAGGCTTTAATCACCAGCATGCGCTCTTCCTGCATATCGCGAATGGCTGACTGAATTCCTTCACGACCCAGACCTGAATCTTTGACCCCGCCATAAGGCATGTTATCGACCCGGAAAGACGGAATATCATTGATAATGACACCGCCGACATGCAGATGATCCCAGGCATACAGCATCTTGTTCAGATTCTGAGTATACACTCCAGCTTGCAAGCCAAAACGGCTGCGGTTGATACAGGCAATACCGGATTCGAAATCAGCATGCGCTTCCAGAATTGCCACCGGGCCAAAGGCTTCATCACGGTAGATTTCCAGACTGTGGTCTACATTTTCCAGCAAGGTCGGTGCGAACATCACACCATTCAATTCGCCTCCAATCAGGATTTTCGCGTCTTTTTCCACGGCTTTATCCAGCCATTTTTTCAGGCGTTTGGCTTCATCTTCCTTGATCATCGGACCAACCAAGGTTGTGCTCAGATTCGGATCAGCGGCTTTAATCGTTTTCAGTTTCGCCAGCAGTTTGTCCTTCACTTCAGTATAAATCTGCTGATGCACCAAAATGCGTTGCACACTGATACACACCTGTCCGGCATGGTTATACGCCCCGCCAATTAGACGGTTAATCAAGGCATCGTTAATTTCGGTATCTGGCTCAATCATGACAGCAGCATTGCCACCCAGCTCCAAGACCACTTTTTTGCGTCCGGCACGCGCTTTCATATCCCAGCCCACAGCATCGGAACCGGTAAAACTGAGTAATTTAAAACGCTCATCAGTGACCAGTAGATCGGCCAGCTCTCGCGGACAGGGCAATACCGAAAAGGCACCTTGCGGTAAATCGGTTTCCGCCAGAATTTCGGCAATTTTTAAGGCAGAAATCGGGGTTAGACTCGGTGGTTTCAGCACAAAGGGACAACCGGCTGCAATCGCAGGAGCAATTTTATGCGCGGTCAGGTTTAAAGGAAAATTAAACGGACTGATCAGAGACACTGCACCAATTGGCACCTGCTTCACAATACCCTGATAACCGGATGCTGCCGCAGTCACGGCCAAAGGCAGCATACGTCCCTGATCAACCTGGGTCACGGCATCTGCGGCAATCTGAAAGGTATTAATCAGACGCTCAACTTCAGCTTCGGCCGCTTTACGCGGTTTACCGCCCTCTGCAATCAGAATTTCGGTCAGTTCTTCATGAATCTCACGAAAACGGCGTACGCAATGCAGCAGAATTTTCTGTTTCTGGAACGGCTCTAAGGCAGCCATTTCGGCTTCTGCGTCTACGGCAGACTGAATCGCCTGTTCCAGTGTGTTGGCATCTGCCAAAGCGACACGGGCATACAGTTCGTGGTTATATTTATGTTTGACCTCTAGCCATTCACCCGTCTGAGCCACCTGACCGGCGACATATAATGCATACTCTTTCGCTTGTTGTGTGCTTCTCGCTACCATCTTATTGTCCTGCAAAATCTAAGGATATACATTTTTGAAATTCTCTATATCATGCACTTGCTACTCCATATTAAGAAGATGCTTTTAAGTAACCAGACACTTCCAATTTTAATAAAGCTTTAGGGAATAGAGCCATGCGCGCAAAAATACTCACCACCTTATTCTTCGGTTTTGGACTCAGTACGCTCAGTCATGCAGATGTAATCGGCGTGAAAGCAGATCTCAGTTACTGGGATTTTGACGGCTATAGTCAGGATAACAATTTCAAGCATGAGCTAGATCGACAAGGTACAGCGCAGCTATCTGTCGCTGTAGAACATCCTGTGCCATTGTTACCAAATGCCAAGATTAAATACGTCAATCTGGACAGCACCAGCGAACAGAGTTCTCCTGTCAATGCCTCAGATATCGAGCTGAACAATATTGACTATATTCTGTATTACGAATTGCTGGATACCATTGTGCATGCGGATATAGGTGCAGGTTTAACCAATCTGGATGGTACGGTGGAAAACCGGACTGCCGGCGCTTTCACGCAATACGATCTGGATGAATACAGCCCACTGCTCTATGCAACAGCCGGGGTTAAATTGCCATTTACCGGTATGAGTGCCAAAGCAGAAGCGGTTTACAGTCGCGGCAGCGATACCCGAAAAACCGACGTACAGGCAGAATTCCAATATGATTTCATTGATAATCTGCTGGTCGATGTCGGTGCCAAAATCGGTTATCGCCTCATGCAGGTAGATTTTGAACAGGATCAACGTCCAGACTTACAGCTGGAATTTAAAGGTCCTTATATCGGCTTAGATATACATTTTTAATGCAATACAACCGGTTAAGTTTGCACAGCTCAATTTCTCTGCGCTGATGTAAGCCAAAGCGTACAGCAATAACCGCAATCTGCTGCTAGTGCGCCACTGGGATGTGTATTACTTTATAAACATAGAGAGCAGGATGCTCCAGAAGACCTAAAAACAAGAATAACATCGCAACACCAGGACGTGAGGTACGACAGGAGTTATACCTAAATCACGAGATACGAAAAAGCCCCGACAGGATGTCGGGGCTTTTTTTTCTGCCTATTATTTTATTTATCATTGCTTAACAGTTCCGAGCTAAAACTCCAACATTGTAAGAATCCCCTTGTTGTTAAGCTAAAAATCCTCACATTTTTTGGGAACAGCAATCATGGTAAAAAAGGTCCTCTTTATTACATCCAATCAAGGCATTGAACATGATGAACTCACTGAGCCTTTAAATTTTCTAAAGTCCAAAGGTTTTGAAGTGATTCATGCTGCCGAAAAAAATGAAGATGTCGCGACGGTCAAAGGTGATACCAAAGCTGCCACCCAATATACGCCGGATACCAGTCTTGAACACGTCGATCTGAATGATTATGATCTTTTGGTGATTCCCGGCGGTACAGTCAATGCGGATACCTTGAGAATCAATCAGGATGCGCAAAAAATCATTCAGCATTTTGCCGACAATCACAAACCGATTGCCGCGATCTGTCATGGGCCATGGACTTTGATTGATGCACAGCGCATCAAAGACAAAAATCTGACTTCATATAAGAGCATCAAGCTGGATCTGGAAAATGCCGGTGGGAAATGGGTCGATGAACAGGTTCACCGCTGCAATACCGGTGACTGGGTACTGATTACTTCACGCAATCCGGACGATTTACCGGCTTTCAATGAAGCGATCTTAAAAGAGCTTGAAGGCGAAGTTGCCTAAGTTCCTACAATATAAAAAAGAACCTCAACACTGAGGTTCTTTTTTATATTTAGACACCACCGGCCAGACTTTTCAGATAAGTCACAACGTCTTTATTTCCGGCCATTTCGGCCAATTCTAAAGCAGTATTAGGACTGCGATGTGCAATATCAGCACCCTTGCTGACCAAGAGTTTGACCACTTCCAGATGATCATTTTCAGCAGCGGCCTGTAAGGCACTATAGCCTTCTTCATCAGCGGAGTTGACGTCCAGGCCTTCCTGTAGCGCCTGCTCGACCTGTTCAACATCACCTAGAGAAGCCCAGTATACCAATTCAGGAAGATGCAGTTCATCATCGTCTTCAGGGATTGGGGAGAATGAGTTAAGTTTCATAATTGTATTACCTAATTAAATCTGATTTTAGTCCAAAGTGTAGCCCTGATAATTGCTCAGATAGCTCTTTTAAAACATCATGAATCTCATTCAAAGCTTCGTTATCACTAACGTATGATTCTACAATTTCATCATTACCATCATGAATAAGTAAAAAGATATTAGATTTTGATGTTTTTTTCGACTCCTTTGGAGCCTTTCCTTTTATCAGATCACAGCTTTTGAATGTTGATTTTTGATAGTCTAGACTTGCATCCATACTTATAGGATATCTAAACATTGTGGAATTACTATCAAATTCCTCTATTTTACTAGGTCCTGTCATCAATTAGCTTGAGAAAATCTAACCTGTCCTCATTATTTTTTCATGACTAAACGCTATGCATTAAGAGATGATCAGTGGGAGCAGATTAAGGATCTGTTACCTGGACGAGCGAGTACTGTTGGAGTAACTGCCAAAGATAACAGGCTATTTGTTGAAGCAGTATTGTATCGGTATCGTTCAGGTATTCCATGGCGAGACTTACCCGAACGCTTTGGGGATTTTAGAGTC
>NZ_MJIQ01000012.1:0-773 GCF_001878775.1 Acinetobacter sp. AR2-3 | reverse complement strand
GTATCGATGAAGTTGATGCCAGCGGCTTTGGCCATGTCGATCTGAGCGAAGGCGTCAGCCTCGGTGTTCTGCTCGCCCCATGTCATGGTGCCGAGGCAGAGTGAGCTTACGTTCAGGTCGGTTCGGCCGAGCGGACGAAATTCCATGGAGTGCCTCCGGGCTGGCGAAAGTTTTAAGGATGCGAGATTAACGAAGTTGGCCATGACATGAGAGTGATCGCGACCGCCCGAAGTGCCCGATGGGGCTCTGGCATATAGCGCGGTGCATGCACGCCGGCGCTTGCTGAGACGACGGGCGCTTTGGAACTCCGAGAGGATAAATGTTGGTTGCTATTTTTCTGGCAATCAGGATAATTCCGCAGCCTGTCGGCGGGGATGCCTAGCCCGTCGACGCAAGCCAATGGTAGGGGATGCCTAGCCTACCGAACCACTGCCGTGGCGGACGCGCTGACCCGAGCCCCCGATAGCGTCTGTTTCCGGCTGCCCTGTTCTTGTCAGGGCGAGCACTATTCAGTAAGATTCGCCGTCTTATTTTCAGGGCGGCCCCTGAGGCTATAACGAATGAAGACATTTACTGCTAAACCGGAAACCGTCAAGCGCGACTGGTTCGTCGTCGACGCTGCCGGCCGGACCCTGGGTCGTCTGGCAACCGAAATCGCCAGCCGCCTGCGTGGCAAGCACAAGCCGGAATACACCCCTCACGTCGATACTGGCGATTACATCGTCGTGATCAACGCTGAGCAAGTGCGTGTTACCGGTGCCAAGACCAGCGAC
>NZ_MJIQ01000011.1:0-508 GCF_001878775.1 Acinetobacter sp. AR2-3 | reverse complement strand
GCGCTGACAGAGTCGGAGTCGGGCGCAGGGAAAGCCGACCCCGATTGGGGCACGGCGGCGTCGAAGTCGTGGTTCACGGCTGTCTTTCCTTGGCTAGGGTCCGGCCTGGCCATGGCGCGGATTGCAGACCTAAGACAGCACCCCTCAAAAAAGTTGCCGCTTGTTGAGCAACAGAACTTTGCCGTTGGCTGCACAATTCGCCAATTTACCGTCAGCCCCGATCCCGACGGCGCCACCGAAGGGCTTTAGCCTGCGCTCCGGCGGCAACTCACTCGGTAGCGATGGCGCGGCTCTCCAGTCGTCGCCAAAGCAGGCGCACCGCCCCCTTGCGCATCAGCGAGCAGCGATACAGGCGAATTTCCAGCGGCACTCGCCACTGCTCGCCGCCACAGATCGCCAGCTCGCCGCGCTCGAGTTCCGGCTCCACACTCAACCGCGGCACCCAGGCGATCCCCAGCCCCTGCAGCGCCATGCTTTTCAGGCTGTCGGCCATGGCTGTCTCGTAGAC
>NZ_MJIQ01000010.1:0-520 GCF_001878775.1 Acinetobacter sp. AR2-3 | reverse complement strand
CCCTAACCCTCTCCTTTAATAAAGGAGAGGGAACTACGCGTATCCAATTAATCACATGACAAAGTCTCCCTTTTCTAAAGGGAAATTTAGAGGGATTAGGGAAGCTGGATACGTCCTAAGTCTTCAAGTTTGGTGATGGAGGATACTTTTTTAATGGTCATGTTATTTTACGTTGAGAATTATCACTTGAATAAAGTTGGAAAGATTTTATAAATTAACATGTTATACCTGTCTCTTATACACATCTCCGAGCCCACGAGACCGATCAGTATCTCGTATGCCGNNGAGACAGCCCTAACCCTCTCCTTTAATAAAGGAGAGGGAACTACGCGTATCCAATTAATCACATGACAAAGTCTCCCTTTTCTAAAGGGAAATTTAGAGGGATTAGGGAAGCTGGATACGTCCTAAGTCTTCAAGTTTGGTGATGGAGGATACTTTTTTAATGGTCATGTTATTTTACGTTGAGAATTATCACTTGAATAAAGTTGGAAAGATTTTATAAATTAACATGTTATAC
>NZ_MJIQ01000009.1:0-653 GCF_001878775.1 Acinetobacter sp. AR2-3 | reverse complement strand
GATCGCTCAGTGTCTCGTGGGCCATCAGCCATTCGATGGCGGCGAAGAAGTCGTTCATCAGCTTCTGCGGATCGACCTGAGCCTGCAGTTCACGGCCCTTGTCGTCGTTGCCGGGGTAGCCGCCGACCGAACTCAGGCCGTCGGGCGCCAGGGCGACGAACCCGGCCTTAGCCACGCGCCGGGCCACGTCTTCGATATAGGGATTGAGGCCACGGTTCTCGTGCACGACGACGATGCCCGGCACCTTGCCCTCGGCCTTGGCCGGGCGCACCAGATAAGCACGGACCTCGCCGTGGCCTCTGGGCGAGGGATAGCGGACATACTCGGCGACGATGTCGGGGTCGGTAAAGGCGATCTGTTGCGCCAGCGCATAGTTGGGCGTGAGCGCGTCGAGCACGGCGACCGCCGTCATGCTGCACAGGGTGAAGGCGGTGGCGCGGTCGAGGAATTCGCGGCGGTTGAGTTTGCCGTGCACGTAGAAATCGTAGAGCTCGAGCAGTTCGGGGGCGAAGTCTCTGGCAGTCAGACGTTCCATCGGCGGCTCCTTCGGTGGGGCGAAAGATGGCAGGGCGGTTGCGCTGGGTGGCAGCAGCCAGTGTAGACAGCCCATGTCAGCACCGGTGCGGTTGCTGACGATTTACCGGTTCAGGCCC
>NZ_MJIQ01000008.1:0-1807 GCF_001878775.1 Acinetobacter sp. AR2-3 | reverse complement strand
ACAGCAAAGAATGCGGCCTTCCAGATTTTTTCTTGGCAAGTTCAGCGTGTTGTAACACCGATACCATTTTTAAGAATAATGGACGAGGAACTCCAACGAGTCGTTTAAATTCCCCATCATTAAATCGAGTTAAATTTTCATATTTCATGGGGCTAGTATAAACAATTTTTTACTTTCGCAAGAGATCTATTGTTGTACCTTTAGGTATTTTATTAGTTATCAAGCTTACCCCACAAAACATTATAGATGATTGTAGAATTCTTGCAGAAACCTTAGTTGAAAGGCCTATAAACCGTTGGGCAGCAGGAATTATTATCCTGATATGGCTGTAGTATTAGGATATTTAACCATTTACTTCATGAACGATTCACTGTCTATACTGTCTATTTTTAACAAGTGAGATTTAGATACCCTCTCTCATTTGCACCCATTTAATATAATGGGCATTATTCGAAATTAAACTTTAAACCAAAATAGAAATGAAATATCTGCTTTCAGAGCATGACATTAGTTCTGTCGTTCAACTTTAAAAGTGACATTGGCCATGTCGATCCCGAATGATGATATGTAGGATAGCAGTAACTAGTTTCTTGGATTCTATTCACTAAAACTGACAACGTATCTGTCGCATGAAGCAATGTTAAAGAATCTGGTTACTTTGTGCATAAGTATCCAGTTCACCTTGAGTAACGACACGCCCCTCCTGCATTTCATCAATACGTACCAGTAGCAAGCCACCTAAAGCAGGCTGATAACGACGGGCACTGCCAAAAGGCGTATAGGTCACTTTCGACTGAACACTAAAGCTCAACCAGTCTTCATGTCCCAACATCACAGCAACCGGCTCAAGTCCCTGCTGTTGCATCAATTTAATTTTCTGATTCACATAGTGTTCAATGGTCAGTTCAGTCATGGTACGAGTATTCAGTTTTAGAATTACATTTCAGACAGTATAAAGCATGCAAATGAGGTTAAAGATCAGAAAACCAGCAGCCGGTATTCTTTTAATAAATAAGTCGATTGGATTTTAATTTTCTCATTGTAGATCTGAAATTTTCTATTTCATACGGTTGATAAAATTAGAAAATAACCTGGTTCACTAATAAGCTATTGAATTAGAAAATTAATTATCCAAATTTATAGCTTATAAAAACTTAATATTTAGTTACAACCTATTCAATATGATAAAAATCATTTACTTAGCGTTTAAATTGATTTTTTCTTAATCAACCGATGTTCACTATATACACAAATTCATTTAAATTAATTTAAATAAAGGCATTTGCCCTTTAAAAGATAATTTTTCACCCTTATTTAAGATTTAACAATGATGAAGGAGTGATCTCGTGAAAAAAGTGGTTAAAGCGAAAAATTTGATTGCATTTCGACTATGGTTAGAAAAATTGGGATATTCGGTACGCACTCTGGCGGATGATCGTGGTTTCAGTTTCAGTTTCAAGAAAGAATATGGCCTGGTGACCTGTGATCTGGCAGGTAATGCTCTGGCACTACAACTAGGCGAGGAATTTGAAGATCATTTAAAAGCCTGATTGCTTCTATTTAAGAGCAGAAAAATAAATTAATCTTTCCACTGATTCAACAGCGCTATTCTCCAGTTATTCAGCCCATTTCGATGGGCTTTTCTTTGTTCAGTAAATTTCAGGCAATAAAAAAGCAAGGCATCGGCCTTGCTTTAATATCTGTCTCTTATACACATCTGACGCTGCCGACGATCTTACGCGTGTAGATCTCGTTCGTGTCTGTCTCGTTAACAGACCAACTGTTCATCTTGTGTTACTCCAATCCT
>NZ_MJIQ01000007.1:0-973 GCF_001878775.1 Acinetobacter sp. AR2-3 | reverse complement strand
CATCATATTAAAGCAAGGCAAATGCCTTGCTTTTTTATTGCCTGAAATTTAAGGTCGGTTTTTTAGTACCAGATTTTTGCTGTCATGGTTGATGAACATCAATGCGTTCTGGATTTAAATTCTCCAGCGAATAATCATGTAAGGGCAGGGCTTTAGTAAATTTCATTGTATTGCTGCAATAATTCATGCGATCTCTATATTCAATAATTGAAATGTCATATGGATCAGTCCCATAGTGTCTATCAATGTTATATGTTGGTCTAAATAGATCGGTATTTAATCAATAGTGAATTAACTGATTAATTTTTGATATAAAAGCATTTAGCTTTCTATAGAACTACTTGTGAATCAGGTCTGATCGCTATAATATACACAGTCATGGGGATATGGCGGAATTGGTAGACGCACTGTGTTCAGGTCGCAGCGCCTTCTGGGCGTGAGAGTTCGAGTCTCTCTATCCCCACCATCATATTAAAGCAAGGCAAGTGCCTTGCTTTTTTATTGTCTGAAATTTGGTAAAGCTGTTGTTATTTATGCTGTGTTGTATTCTGCATTCCATGCACAACTTCAAAAATAATTTATGAATAAGAGTTTCAGTATTCTGAATGCCCATGCTGATCAAGATTAGAAGGTCATTTGAGTTTTAATTTGAAATATTGGAATTGAATCGAAATGATTAAAAACAACGAATCGACAGTCATATCCTAAAATGAATCAAATTTTCGGCATATATTTTATAAAAAATTAAAAATAGAACTAACTGTTTATTTTATAGCGGAATAGATTGTGATTGCTTGTAAAATCGCTTGTCAATGCCGGTCTATCTCTATAATATACACAGCCACTGTCTCTTATACACATCTCCGAGCCCACGAGACAAAAAAAAAAAACAAATTACATATTTTTTTTCTAGCAATTTTCTGTTTACCATCCAATAGAACCATTCTCAATACTACTTCTTATTCTTCTTCTT
>NZ_MJIQ01000006.1:0-847 GCF_001878775.1 Acinetobacter sp. AR2-3 | reverse complement strand
AGATGTGTATAAGAGACAGTTCTTCCAGGAAGAAGTCGAAGAACGCAAAATCATGGCGGTGCCGATGGTATTCCAGGACAACCAGCATATCGGTCAGGGTCGTATGACACTGGAAGAAATCATTGCCAAGCTGGATAGCAATGCCGCTGCCAAAGATGCGGAAAAGCTGAATGCCAAAGACGCCTTTGATGTTCTGGTGATTGGTGGTGGACCTGCGGGGAATACTTCAGCCATCTATGCAGCGCGTAAAGGCATTAAAACCGGGATCGTGGCGGAGCGCATGGGCGGTCAGGTCATGGACACCATGGATATTGAAAACTTCACGTCAGTACAAAAAACCCAAGGTCCTAAATTTGCAGCGGAAATGGAAGCCCACGTGCGTGAATACGGGGTCGACATCATGAACCTGCAACGCGTGTCTGATATCAAAGGGGCAGACGAAACGGCCAATGGTCTGGTGGAAGTGACTTTAGAGAATGGTGCCAAACTGGAATCTAAAACCGTGATTCTGTCGACCGGCGCACGCTGGAGAGAGATGAACGTTCCAGGTGAGCAGGAATACAAAACTCGTGGTGTGGCCTACTGTCCGCACTGTGATGGCCCACTGTTTAAGGGTAAACGTGTCGCCGTGATTGGCGGTGGTAACTCGGGGGTGGAAGCTGCGATCGACCTGGCAGGGATTGTAGAGCATGTAACTTTGGTGGAATTTGATACCAAATTGCGTGCGGATCAGGTGCTGCAAGACAAACTGAACAGCTTGCCGAACACCACCGTGATCAAGAATGCCTTGTCGACTGAAGTACTGGGTGACGGTGCACAAGTGACTGCACTGAAATACAAAGACCGT
>NZ_MJIQ01000005.1:0-1142 GCF_001878775.1 Acinetobacter sp. AR2-3 | reverse complement strand
AAGATACATGTATTACGATTCGGGTTGACGGTAAGAAAGAGATGATCTTCGAGATAGATATCTAAAACGACACGGCCACCAACGAAATCTACACGCGTAAGATCGTCGGCAGCGTCAGATGTGTATAAGAGACAGCGCCAAGATTCCATAAAATTGAAATTAGATGTAGATATTATTAAGGGTGGTACCGAACAGAATAAGCCGACCCTAGATAAGAATATAGAGAAACTCTGTACAGCAGAATGTATCGTAGAAACATATACTTTTGAAACTTCTTTAGGAACAATGGTTATTTCAAAAGAATCTCTTGATTCAATTTTAAAATGGGAGAAATACGAATCTAAACCTTATGTACCTAGTAAGGGAAAAGATGGTAAAAGTGGTGTAACATTAGGATATGGTTACGATTTAGGACATCAAAGTCTTGAACAAATTAAAAAGGATTTAAATTTTTATTATACTTCGAGTCAAATTCAACGTTTATTAAAAGCTCAAGGAAAAAGAGGTTTGGCAGCACAAGCATTAGTAAACAGCCTTTCTGATATTATTATAAATAAAGATAAAGCTTATCAGATGGTGATGATAGTAAAAAAAAGGTATGCGGAGGATACATTAAAAGTTTATCCAGATATTTTAAAATATCATCCTCATTGCCAAGGAGCTATTTTATCGCTTGTATATAACAGATATATAGGTTTGAAAGGAGATCGTCGTAAAGAAATGAAAGAAATTCAAGATGATCTTAAAAAGAATGGAAAAAAGGTTCCTTTATTCTTAAGAAGTATGAAACGACTATGGACTACAAAAGCTAATAGAGGATTACAGGCTAGACGGGAAGATGAAGCAAAAATTTTTGAAAAAGGATTAAAATGTGAATGCTATAAGTAAACTTTTTATTCTGAATATTTTATTTATTTCTTTAAACTCTTATGCAGTGTCTCCTGAAGACTTTTTATATCAGGATGCTTTGAAAATACAGTGTAAAGAAGGAAGTCCTATGCAAGAGGATTTAATGTATTGTGTTTCAAGAAGTTATTTAGAGTCAGATAAAAAATTAAATATAGAATATAGAAAAAGAATGAAAATATTAAAAGGAATTAAAAAAGAAAAATTACTAGCGATGATCCTAGACAGTATTGTGG
>NZ_MJIQ01000004.1:0-1024 GCF_001878775.1 Acinetobacter sp. AR2-3 | reverse complement strand
TGTACCATGACACCCATTGGATACCCCTGACGAGCCATTGCATAATGAAACGCATCACATACCAATTGACGGTCTATTCGATAGCTGGTTTGCCAACCGACAATACGACGGCTGAATAGATCCAGCATCACACATAAATACAGCCAACTGATCCTAGCCAAAATAATGGACAGTACTTCCCTCTAAAGATAACGTAACGTTAACTTTGGAGATCCAAGAAATGGCCAAACGTTTTAGTCCTGAATTTAAACAGCAAGCAATTGATTATGCACTTTCAAACTCACACGAGCCTATAGCTGCAATCGCCCAGAAATTAGGTGTGGGTTATTCAACTTTAGACAAATGGATTCGTGAAGCCAATCCAGTGGGTTCAAGCAAACGTCAACTTTCACCAGAACAACAGCGGATCTTGGAATTAGAGAAAGAAGTCAAACAGCTTAGGGAAGTCAATGACATCTTAAAAAAAGCGCATGTGTACTTTCTGACAGATCATGCCAAGAAAAGTACACGGTAATTCAAGATCTAGATGTGAATGAAGTCACTGTATCTTCTGCCTGTAAATGCCTGGGTGTCAGCACTTCAGGCTATTATGCCTGGCGAAAACGCCAGACCAATCTAGCGCAGAAATATAATGATTTAAAAGCCGTATATTGGCAGCATCATGCACGATTGGGTGCACCTTCATTGGTACATGACATGCATGATTTAGGTTACAGCATGAGCGAACGAACCGTTGGAAGAATGCTTAAAAAGCTTGGTTTACGTAGCAGGATTGCACGTAAATACAAGCATACGACTGATTCAAACCATCGTTTGCCTACAGCACCTAACTTGTTAGATCGTCAATTTACGGTCAATGAACCCAATAAGATCTGGACAACAGATATTACCTATATCCGTACTAAGCAAGGTTGGCTGTATTTATGTGTGATGCTGGATCTATTCAGCCGTCGTATTGTCGGTTGGCAAACCAGCTATCGAATAGACCGTCAATTGGTACTGTCTCTTATACACATCTGACGCT
>NZ_MJIQ01000003.1:0-800 GCF_001878775.1 Acinetobacter sp. AR2-3 | reverse complement strand
CGACCACGTCCTCGGCCACCAGAGCGGCTACCGCGATCATCATCGTCATCGTCGTCATCACGACTGCGACCACGTCCTCGGCCACCAGAGCGGCTACCGCGATCATCATCGTCATCGTCGTCATCACGACTGCGACCACGTCCTCGGCCACCAGAGCGGCTACCGCGATCATCATCGTCATCGTCGTCATCACGACTGCGACCACGTCCTCGGCCACCAGAGCGGCTACCACGATCATCATCGTCATCGTCGTCATCACGACTGCGACCACGTCCTCGGCCACCAGAATTATTATCATTTATATGACTACGAGAGCCCGCTTCGCGCGCTTCTTCTGAAGTGAACTCATGAGCATTTCCACTTTGATGGGCAGCTCTCCCTGCTTCACGAGCTTCGTCAGAAGTAAATTCATGAGCATTTCCACTTTCATGAGCAGCTTTACCACCCTGACTCGCTATCTCACGTTGTCTGTCTGGGTCCATGCTCGCAAATCCACGATTTGATGTATTTGTATCATCATTTTGATTAGCCATATCTATACCGCCTTTGATTCTTCTTCGCGAAAGGTAAATAGCTTGTCTAAATTAGAAGATATAAATTTAAGAATGAACCTGGCATATGTTTCTAATCTTATTAATGTAAAAGCGCTAATTAATATTCATATAAGAAACTTTAATTTAAGAATTTTTTTTTATTTTTTATTTACGAAGATAACAAGAAAGTCCCGTATATTTACCTATAAGAACTGAAGCTAAAAATATGGATTTCTATATAAACATGTTGCCCATTTAACATAATGG
>NZ_MJIQ01000002.1:0-29368 GCF_001878775.1 Acinetobacter sp. AR2-3 | reverse complement strand
TTAACTGACTGGCATTACCTCAAATGAGGGGCTTTTTTATGACTTATTGATTTGGCATCGGGTTATTTTTAAAATACTCATCTACTTTATTCCATGGTGCAGTCGATGCCACGCCTTTCACCATATTCTGGTTCACACCCTGACAAAGTGCGTTGTCCGGCGTCAAATGAAAAGCATTTACATTTGGATCCATATAAGGAATTGAGCCTGGACGGCGCTGGAAATAGAAGTTTAACCAATCGACCATAGCTTCAAAGCCATAATTCGACATGGCCCATGCACTGTTATGTCCGCCCCAATGATGACCAAATTCATGTGCAATAATTCGATAACCAGATAATCTGTAATGGCCATAGAACAACCAGGTATCCACTCCCAAGACTGCTCCACCTCCTAAACCACCACCCATATTAGTAATACCTAGGTTAACTTCATTGCGGTTAAGAATTTCCCGATAGATCCGGACATAATCTTCTGGCTGAAAGAAACCATTCGGCCCTTCTACCTGACCAGCATTGCCAAAAAAATCGTGTCCCATGACCGCTTTATGGTTAAACCATAAGGTTTCAAATTCTGGAGTACTGAGCATATAGGCCAGATTAGTCATCATCATGACCCATTCACGGGCATAGACCGGCGTAATACGACACCATTTGTTCGGTTCATCATAGGTACCGAAATAAATTTTCCATTTGGCTTTAATCTGGTTCAGCTTTTTGACGTGCTCATCAGTCTCAGAGCTAATTTTCAGATCAAAAATATTGCTTGGATTTTGCGTGGTCTGACTCAGACCTGCTAGCTGGATCGAGCCTGTGCCATCGAGCAACGGGAAACGGGATTGATCGGTCAACTTGAGATCAAAGCTGGCATTCGAAAATGGCGTCAACTGATCCAGCTTCGCCAGAATCACCCAGTCTTCTGAGTTTTTAATCTTGGCACGAATCTGCAAATCACGTACAGGGACAGCACTGTAGCTTTTCAAATGCAGGCGATTGCCATTTAGGGTTGCCGATAAAATCTTGTCCATATAGACATAACGCTGGCTGCTATTGGTCAAGGTTTCCCATGATTCACCATCCTGCAAGACACGGCTTCTTTCGCGCGCTTTAGATTCGGTTAAAATCATAGCTTGGTTTAGCTGGGTGGATTTATTCTGTTGCAGGGTCAGCATTGGTAGAATATGAATTTTCTGATTGGCCATATGCAGCAGATTCTGACCATAAATATAAAGATCGCTGGCTTTAGCTATTCGGCTGCTCTGGTTTTGCCCTTTTAAAATATAGTCTCGGAAGGTATCCTCACTTTTATTGGGTAAGATAGAGTCTAGATTAAAGGATTTTTCCCGGTAACTTTCTACAGTGCCATCATTCCGTGAAACATAAACTAAGCCATCGTTATGGCGATGCATGACTGCCGACAAATTGGTTTCTGTTAAAATAGGCGTAATATTATTTCCATTTTCCTGAATCTGATTGATATCATGGACATAAGTCATACCATCGGGCAGACTGGTGTACAGATAGTCGCCCATAACCTCCATACGTGCATTACAGTTGCGTGCACAGCCCGGCAAGCTGAGCCGTGCAAATTTGCGGGCCTTTAAATGGTTTTGCGCAGTCACATCACTTTGACGCCAGACATTGATCCGGCCTTCAATATCAGGTACATACACATAACGGTCGTCAGCAGTCACTGCATTGCTATGTACCAGCGAATAATTAAGCGCATCGCCCCACCACACACCTGTACCGAGTGCCATAATGAAGCTCGGCTGTTCACTACTAATATCTAGAATATCAATTCGGTTCGAGCCATAATTGGCCACATACAAACGCCCGGCTTGAATTTCCAGATCATTCAGACTGTCCCATTTTTTGGCCAGACCCGAAATTTTCATAGGATCAATCGCACTGAGTGCACGTTTTTGTTTTAAGTCATAACGTAAAATATTCGATTCGGCCTGACTATTGGCAATATAAAGGACATCGCCATTTACCACCATGACGGTGGGATTCCAGCTGGCCAGACCGAAATTCCCTGCTGTTAATTCTGAACCCACATCCAGAACCTTAAATTCCGCAATTTTGCTCAGTTGCTCACCCGAACCGGGGGGTGTCACTGGATCCGGCAGCGTCTGCTGTGGCGTACTGCTCTCACCTCCTCCACCCCCACAACCCCACATCAGCAACACGATGGACACTGACAAGATCGCTCGTCTAAATAGCATTGAATTCCCCAATAAATTTAAAAATTAAAATAAAAAATCAAAGTCTTATAGCTTAATTTTCAGTTGGGTTCGAGCATAAAAAATGAGGACTTGATCAAGTCCTCATCGCTGAATATTTCACCTTTCGCATTCTGAAAAGGGAGTCTGAACTGTGTGGTATTTTTTATGGCGTATTTTATGATGAGATTTTCCGATAATCCGGCTGTAGCCCCAGTCTGGCTTCTAGATGATCATAAATCCACTGAAAAATAAAGGTATATACGAGAATACAAAGGGTTAGAGCTAAGTCCAGCAAAAAGGCCTGAGCCAGACTCATGTGTAAGGCATAAGCCACCATCGGAATGGTCGCCAGCATCAAACCGCCTTCAAAGCCAATTGCATGAGCAATTCGCACTTTAATGGTTCTTTTTAAACGATGTTTCGCTTCAAATTTTTCAAAATAATGATTAAACAGCATATTCCAGAGTACTGAAGTCAGAGCCATGGCAATCCCGAGTGCACCGGTGACCTCAAGCGGCATATGCATCAATGTACTTAGCAGGACAGCGATCACGACCAGCAGAATGCCTTCATATAAGGCAGCATGAATCAATCTTCTTTTAGAAATTAACATATCAAATCAGCTCAATTCATTACATGATGCAAGAATTTTATTTCTTTAAATCTGACTATTCGAGTTAGAATCTATCAATAAAAATGAAAGATAAAATTATGAATGTTAATCAAGAACAGCTACTGATGTTTAAAACTGTGATGGAAACCGGTTCTTTCTCTGCGGCTGCCCGTCAACTAGGTAAAGTACCTTCCGCAGTCAGTATGGCCATTGCCAATCTGGAAATTGACCTGAATCTAGAACTGTTTCAGCGTATAGGTCGTGAACCGAAACCGACCGCACAGGCGCAGGTATTGTATGAAAAAACCCAGCAACTTCTGGTCGAAATGAATCAGTGGAAACAGCATGCTCAAGCCCTAAGTTCAGGCCTGGAATCTGAACTGAATATTGTGGTGGTTTCAGAATTGCTGCATACGCGCTGGACCGATTATATCGTGTTACTGGAACAGGAATTTCCTGCACTGCAAGTCAATGTATTCAGTGCACCTCAGGAAGATGCACATCGTATGCTGTTTGAAGGTTCAGCGCAGCTGGCCTTGATGTTTGAACGCGAACAACTGGAAACACGGGAACAGTTTGTGGAATTGAAACGTGAGGTACTGGTGGCTATAGTCGCCAAACAGCATCCCCTAAGTCAGTTCGATCAAGTCAGTTATGAACAGATTTTGCAAAACAGGCAGATTGTGGTGGCCAGTCGGGATCGCACCATCAAGCCGGAACTACTCTTTTCACGAAATTACTGGCGCACCGACAACCACCACTCGGCTTGCAGCATGATTCAGCAAGGACTGGGCTGGGGGGTTCTGCCACTCGAAATGCTGAATGAGCAGCCACATTTGCAAGATCAGTTACAGGTTCTCAACCTGCTCGATTTCACCCCAAAGTTTGAATATTTTGTTGATCTGGTCTGGAGCAGAGAAACCCGATTAGGCACAGCTGCTCATTTTTTGATTAATCACTTGCGCAAACAACGTAAAACCGGGCATTAATCACAGAAATTCAACGACAGTCTACTTGGTAAACCGGCCATTTATGATATATAAGAAAGCATAAGCAATAACCATAGAACTAGATCGTAATGACATTAACTGCATTAAACCAATTAAAAAACTTGACGACCATTGTGGCAGACAGCAGTGATTTGAGTGCCATTGAAAAATTTCGTCCGCTTGATGCAACCACCAATCCATCGCTGATTACTGCAGCAGCAAAACAACCTGAAAATCAGGCCTTGATTGAAGCTGCTTTTCAGCAAGCCCAGCAAGAAGGCTATGCAGATGACGCTCTGATTGAACGGACTATTGATATTTTAACGGTCAAATTTGGTGTAGAAATCTTAAAACTGATTGAAGGTCGTGTTTCAACGGAAGTCGATGCTTCGCTGTCCTTTAATACTGAAGCTACCATTGCCAAAGCCAAAGAGTTACTGGCACTTTATGCGCAATATGGAATTGACTCAGACCGCATTCTGATCAAGATCGCGTCTACCTGGGAAGGCATTCAGGCAGCGAAAGCACTGGAAGAACAAGGCATTCATACCAATCTGACTTTATTGTTTGGTCAGCATCAGGCCCATGCCTGTGCTGATGCCAAAGTAACATTAATCTCGCCTTTTGTCGGCCGTATTCTGGACTGGTACAAAAAAGCTGAAGGCGTTGAGTCTTACCCGATTGAAAAAGATCCGGGTGTACTTTCGGTTAAGCGTATTTATGAATTTTATAAAGCGCATGGTATTCAGACTGAAATCATGGGTGCCAGCTTCCGCAGTATTGATCAGGTTCTAGGCTTGAGCGGCTGTGACCTGCTCACGGTAGCACCAAACCTGCTGGCCGAACTGGAAAATGATCAGCGTGAAGTGCAGGCCCAACTCTCAGCCAAAGATATTAAAGTTCAAGGTGAACTCAGCCCAATCAGCCCTGCCGATTTTGAAGCACAACTGAAACAGGATCCGATGGCCAGTGAATTATTGCAAGGCGGCATTGACGGTTTCATTAAAGCCCGTGAGCAACTGGCTGCTTTATTACGTGAAACTTTCCTGAGTACCACTGAGATTTAAAGAAAATTTAGCAAATTTCTCCAAGCCGATGTTGCTATAATGCCGCATCGGCTTTTTTGTTCATGCGAGTTTTTCGTGTTTGGTATCACAGATCTAACGACCTTTATCATTGGAACCACGTTGATTGTGCTACTGCCCGGGCCGAATTCCCTGTATGTCATGTCGATTGCTTCGCGCTTTGGGATTAAGACGGGATATATGGGTGCCTTGGGGGTTTATACGGGCGATCTGATCCTGATTATATGTACAGCATTGGGAGCAGCTTCTTTACTGCATGCCTTTCCGGTACTGTTTATTGCACTGAAAGTTATTGGAGCGATCTATCTCAGTTACTTGGGTATCAAGCTAATCATTGCGGCCTACCAGACTTTCTTTCCGGAAAAGTCATCACAACGCGTCCAGATTAAAAAGACGACTCCAGATACGGTAGAATCTGTTCAGCCCTTTCGTACAGCGCTCACAATCAGTATTTTAAATCCCAAAGCGATTCTGTTTTATCTGTCTTTTTTTGTGCAGTTTGTCGATCCTGCCTATCCTTATCCAGCCCTGACATTCACGCTTCTGGCTGTAATCTTGCAATTGATCAGTATGACCTATCTGTCGATCCTGATTTTTTCTGGTGTAAAACTGGCCTCATATTTCAATCAGAACTATAAAGTGACTGCCAGCTGTGTCGCGGCGGTTGGGATCCTGTTTTGCGGTTTTGGCCTTAAACTGGCGACTTCAACTTTCTAGCAATGACCGGCTTCAAGCCAGCAGACCTCTGGATAAAATTGTTAAAAACATTGTGTTGATACGTGAAAAGCGTATGATTTAAACGCATTTAAAAATAGTGTCATGGATGATGCCAAAACTTTTACAAGATCTCTCCTTTCCCGCCATCATGGCCGGTTTTATTACCTGCATGATTGGTATCAGTGTTTCTGCCGTACTGGTTATTGAAGCTGCGCAAAGCCTGGGTGCCAATCAGGCACAGATCAGTTCCTGGTTGTGGGCACTGGGTATCGGCATTGGAGTTTCCGGGTTTCTGCTTTCCTGGAAATATCGCTATCCGATTTCAACCGCCTGGTCGACTGCCGGTCTGGCGCTGGTCATTGCTTCTGCCGGTCACTATAGTCTGGGGGAAGCAATTGGCGCTTTTCTGATTTCTGGCATTCTGATCGCTTGTCTAGGATTTTTTGGAATTTTCGAGCGAATTTTCCAGTTTATTCCACAAAGTTTGACCAGTGCCATGCTGGCAGGTGTCTTGCTGAAATTTGGTATCTCTGTGTTTGGTAGTTTGCAACAGTCATGGGAATTTGTGCTTTGTGTACTGGCGATTTATCTGGTTTCCAAAAAACTGAGTACGCGGTATAGCATCGTGATTACCGTGTTAATGGCTATTGCCCTTTGTCCGTTCTTTATTAATTTTACTATTCCACAGCTGAACTGGAGTATTGCCCAGCCGGTATGGATTACACCTGAATTTAGTTTGCAGGCTGTTTTAGGATTAGCCTTACCGTTAATGGTGATTAATCTGGCATCGCAATACCTGCCTGGCTTGGCCGTCATCAAAAGTTATGGTTATCCCCCGAAAGTAAATTCTATTCTAGGCTGGACGGGTATTACACAGACGATGTTGGCACCATTTGGCTGTTTTAGTGTCAATCTTGCCGCAATCAGTGCGGCGGTCAGCCTGGATGTCCAAGCGCATCCTGATCCGGCCAAACGTTATATTGCCGGTATGAGCTGCGGCCTGTTTTATATCCTGATGGGTTTTTTTGCTGCGACCTTGACCAGTGTACTAATGGCTTTTCCGGGGATTCTGATTACAGTATTGGCAGGCATTGCCCTGTTTGGCACCATTGGCCACAATATCGCGCTGGCTTTTCAGGACAGTCATGACCGTGAAGCAGCACTGATGACATTCCTGTTTAGCGCCTCTAATATCCAGTTTTTTGGTATTGGCTCCGCTTTTTGGGGACTGCTACTTGGTCTGATAGTTTATTTAATGTTTAAGCTTAAACCGCAAGTGGCATAAGCTTATTGTAGAAATGAGGCAGCTACCTTGTCTGCCTTTTTAATGCCCTGCAGTCTGGGAAAACAGGTTAATCACCACCACACCGGAAATGATCAGTGCAATCCCGATAAAAGCGGGCAAATCCAGCGCCTGCTTAAAGATTACATAGCCTACGATTGCCGTAAGAACAATGCCTACTCCCGCCCAGATCGCATAGGCAATGCCTAAAGGAATGACTTTAATCACCTGAGACAATAAATAAAATGCTATACAGAATAAAATGACTACTGCCAGAGATGGCCATAATCGGGTAAAGCCTTCTGACTTCACCAGAAATGTTGATCCAGTCACTTCGGCAATAATAGCCAACGCCAACAACAAATATGCCCATGAGACAGGATTCATTTTTTAAACTCCAAACAATTTTTCAATGATTGCTGTCGGGACGATCTGACATGATCAATCTTGAGAGATTCATTTTGCACCGTTTTCTCTTCAAGGGGAAAGCTGATGTAAAAAATCCAGGGTTTTGACAAAGGTTTGCTGACTTTCCTTTTTTCCCATAAAAAACTGATATTCATGAATGAGCCAGGCCTTAGACTCTGGATAAAATATTTCAGTCACAGGAACCTGCTGTTCCTTCAAAGCTTTTACAAATGGTAGCGACTGAGTATCGGTCAGAAAATCCTTGTTCCCGCCACTGATGAACACTGGCGGATAAGACGGCGTAATATACTGAATCGGAGAAATCTGCTTTAAAAACTCGGCATCATATTTACGATCGCCGGTATAAGCCTGAATCAGGTTAAAGACACCCCATTCAATAATTTTCATTTCTTCAGGTGCTGTGCTGGCAAATGCTTCCAAGTCATAAATTCCACAATGCAAGATTAAACCTTTAAGCTGTGTAGGTTGCAGATGAGGCTGAATACCGGATTGGTTGGCAAATACAGGGTTGGTCAAAAGAGCGGCGTAATGGCTGGCCATATTCGCCCCGGCAGAATCTCCGGCCAGATATAAGTTCTGGGCATCAATATGGTAGTTTTCCGCATAGTTATCGAGAAATGCAAGTGCCTGATTGATCTGATGTAACTGGCTTGGATAGGCCGCTTGTGGCGCAAACTGATATTGCACAGATACTACATTATAGCCCTGTGCCGCCAGCAGCTTGAAATAACCCCGTGCATGTTCTTTAGAACCTGAAATCCAGCCGCCGCCATGAATCCAGACAATAGTCGGTCGCGGGCCAATACTGGCAATATTCTGCGGCTGATACAGATCCAGAGATAATTTCTGCTGCGGCGCATAGGTAATATTTTGCTGTACGATAACCCCACCAGGCGCATAACGATCCATCACTTTTTGCTGCAAGCCTGTGGTCAGGTTAAAAGCACCGGCAATAACTTTACTGTTCTGTGCGGTCTGACAGCCAGATAGAATAACTGAACTTATGAGCAAAAGATGAATGGCAAAAAACCTCAAGACAGTCCCCTATACATGATCTAAAAACAGGCTATGGCAGTTTAAACCATCCTGCTGCAAACGAGGACTATTCATCCTCTTATTTTTGATCATTAAAACTGCAATTCCGAGTTTTTTACTCTGTTTTTTTCATTACTTTTACATGAAAAATATTTGTAATTTAATGAGTTTTTTCAATTTTACCGCTTTTTTGCAATTGCACCCGCCACAGCACTGTGCTATCAATAAACCAAGCCTAAAAATCAGACAACCTGCGGAGAAAAGCCATGGCTTATCAACATATTTTAGTCCCAGTGGACGGTTCAGAAATTTCCTTTTCTGCAGTACGACATGCTGCCAAAATTGCCAAGGCATTCGGTAGTCAGCTTTCCCTGATCAGCCTGATCGCAGAAGATCCTTTTACCGAGGCGGATTTCTACTACAGCTCCTCCATCATGAAGGAATATTTTATCGAGGCACATGCCAATGCCAAAAAGGCCCTGAAAGAAGCCACTGCCATCGCAGCCGGTGAAGGTATTGAAGCGCAATCCCGTATCGTCACAGGTTTAGTCAATGCAGAGCATATTGCTGAAACCGCGGGTGAAGTAAAAGCAGACCTGATTGTTATGGGTTCTCATGGCCGTAAAGGTTTCCAGAAAATGATTCTGGGCAGCTTTGCACAAGATGTATTGGGTGCAAGTGAAATTCCCGTACTGATCGTGAAAAAATAATCCTGACGCTGCGCATCTTCAAGATGCGCAGTATTTGCTACTTTACATTTGAAAATCCAACAAAACATGCTGTGGAGATTTACTCGCTCAAACCACACTCCCCTTTATTGCAAGAATAAATATGAGGAAGCACCATGAATAACTATGATCATCTTCTCGTAGCACTCGATGAGTCCTCGATTTCCTATGCTGCCGCAGATCATGCCCTGGAACTGGCCAAAGTATTTCATAGCCATGTCACTTTACTCAGTGTGATTGCGGTGGATCCCTTTAAGGGCGTAGATTTTTACAAAGTTGCTCCAGCAGTCACAGACTACTTTATGCATGCAGAACAAAATGCACTGGATCGTTTAAATGAACTGAAACTGAACTTTGTTCGTGATGGCATCCAGGTGACGACAAAAATCCTGCATGGCATGGCGCCGTCAGAAGGCATTATGCAGGCTGCAAATGAATCCCCGACCGATATGATCATTATGGGTTCACATGGTCGTAAGGGTCTGCAAAAACTCATGCTGGGCAGTGTCGCTCAGAATGTTCTGGCACTTTCCTCTATTCCAGTCCTCATCGTCAGACAATAAGATGCTTGATCAAAGCCTGTATGATGCAGGCTTTTAGCGAAGTTTTTGATTTAACTCACTTAAGAATATTTCAGCATCAAGCTGGCTTTGAAATACTTTTTTGTATTCTCCGACCTGCTGAATGGAATGCGGCGTATATTGAATGGAGATTTCAAGTAAGCCATTTTCAGGATTCTTGCTGACATGTACGGCAATAATATGCTGGCTATTTAAATAAAAACCATCTTCAATTTTCACTAACATATCTTGGACAACCTCTAGTAAGCGAATCTGTAGATCCCTTTACCTAGCTTACAGCTTAATAAACGAATACTCTTTTCCATATAATCATACTGTAACACCCTTTGATACTTAACTCGGCCTTTAGGGAAATTCAACTGTATTTAAAGACAGCGTTTGAAATAAACAGGAAATAAAAAACCGGATCAGGTCGATCCGGTTTTTTATGAATATTGATGTTATACGCTGAGCATACTATTGAGTGTCTCAGACACGTTTTTAGATTTAACCAGTGGCTTTAAGGTTTCAAGCTGTGCTTTCACTTCACTGCGTTGCGGTTCTGCCAAGGTATACCAGCGTGACAATACCTGTAGCAAACGTGAGCCTACAATCGGATTTTTCTCGTCCAGATATTTTGCCAGTCCAATAAAATGCTGCACGCCAAAGCTCCAGGTATTGACCGGATTAGCATTCAGCCCCCCGCTCACTGCACGGATACGGTTAGGCACAGCCAGATCATAATCCGGATGCTGGGTCAGATACGCAATCGTTGCATCCGTTGCTTTTGGATGTGCTGCCTGAACCATAAACCATTGGTCTAAAGACAAGGCTTCATCTTCAAAGCGGCTATAGAAATCTGCCAAAGCTTCTTCTGCTTGTGGTGCATCATTCCAGACCAAGACTTTCAGCGCACTCAAACGTTCAGACATATTGCCTGTGTGATATTGCTCATGGGCTAAATCAAAGGCAAATGCATCTCCCTGACGAGCAATCATCGTCAGCATGATGTTTCTTAAGGCGCGCACGCCCATTGCTTGCGAGAATTCAGATTGCAGATCAGGATCCAGACTCAGATAAGTTTCTTTAGCTGTTTCTCCAAAGGCACGGGCCAGAGTATGTAGCAAAGCCTCACGCTTTTCCTGAATCATGGCTGGATTATAATCCTGATCAATACGGCTGCCCAAGTAACCTTCAGATGGTACATCAAACAGACGTGATGCCAACAGCGGATCTTTCTCAATCACATCCGGCAAGGTATTGAGCATAGCCTCGATATAAATTTCTGCAGGCTGGTCATCCAGCAAGATACGCTCGAGTAAGGTCTGAGTTGCTTGCCACTGGTTAAAACCATTGGTCTCGTATTGCAACAGGAAAGCCAGTTCTTTTTCTGAATAGTCAAAGTCCAGATTCACCGGTGCAGAGAAATTACGCAGCAAGGACACCACCGGTTTTGCTGTCACACCGCTAAATTCGATCGTGGCTTCATCCTGATCAAACAGATACACGCCATCTTTGACGCCATTTTCAAAGAGTGCCTCAGAGTTCAGCGTTAGCTGCTCACCGCTTTCAGCATCAAACAATGCCAAAGCCACTGGAATTGGAACTGCTTTCAGATTCGGGTATTTGGCATGCGGTTTCAGGCTTTGCTTAAAGCTGAGGCGATAGATTTGGGTCTCTACATCATATTCAGCTTTTGCTTGAAGTTTAGGCGTACCCGGCTGGTTATACCAGGTCAGGAAATTTGAAAGATCCACACCTGAACCTGCTGTTAGTGCAGCCACCCAATCCTCAACCGTTACCGCCTGACCATCATGACGGCGGAAATATTCATCTGTACCTTGGCGGAATTTTTCCTTGCCAAGCAAGGTCGCCATCATGCGGTTAATTTCCGCACCTTTTTCATAAACAGTGGCAGTATAGAAGTTGTTAATTTCTACAAAATGATCCGGACGCGGTGGATGCGACAGCGGCCCTGAATCTTCCGGGAACTGATGTGCTTTCAGAACTGCTACATCATCAATACGTTGTACCGCAGCCGACTGTAAATCTTCCGAGAAAGACTGGTCACGGAATACAGTCAAGCCTTCTTTCAAACATAACTGGAACCAGTCACGACAGGTAATCCGGTTACCAGTCCAGTTATGGAAATATTCATGTGCAATGACTGACTGTACTCGCATGATGGCGGCATCAGTGGTGTACTCTTCATCGGCTAGCACGCATGAAGTATTGAAGATATTCAGACCTTTATTTTCCATGGCACCCATGTTGAATGCACTGGTCGCCACGATCATGTAGTTATCCAGATCATAAGGCAGACCATAATGCTCCTCATCCCAGCGCATGGAATGTTTGAGCGCTTCCATGGCGATTTTGCATTTTGGAATATCTTTTTCTTCTGCATAGATTTCCAGAGCTACATTGCGGCCTTCCGATGTGACATAAGAATCTTTCATCACTGCCAAATCACCAATGACACAGGCGAACAAATAGCTCGGTTTCTTGGTCGGATCCTGCCACATGGCATAGTGACGATTGGCATCGACTTCACCTGTTTCCAGCAGGTTACCATTTGCAAGCAAAACCGGATATTTCTTATCTGCTTCGACACGCGTCGTAAAGACCGACAACACATCAGGACGATCTGGATAAAAAGTAATTTTACGGAACCCTTCTGGTTCATTTTGGGTCACAAACAGATCTGAACTGGCCTGATATAAACCTTCCAGCATCGTATTACTTTCAGGGTGGATTTTAACCACAATTTCAAGCAACACTTGATCAGGTGCATTGGCAATGACCAGCTGTTCAGCATCCAAGTGGTAGTCACTGGCATTCAGGGTTTGACCATTTAACTTAATCGATTGCAGCTCTAGATCGCGGCCAAGCAGAACTAGATCTCCAGTAGTCTGACGCTGCATTTCCAGCTTGCTGCTGACCAGACTGTGGTCACTGTAGACTTGAATATTCAGGTCGATGGAATCAACAACAAAGGAAGGTTTTTGATAGTCTTTTAAATAAATGGTTTGATCCGCTTCGATCACCGGGTTTGCCGCAATATTCATGTCCTGTCCTAATCTTTTATCGTGTTCGACATTGTTCATGTCAAAATCATACGCCAAGTTTTAAACGCTGTCTTTGCATTTGTATTGTTAGATCTAATATGGGCATTTCATGCACCACTTTCAATGCATTCTGCCTAATTGAGCAGCACTCGACTCTACATAAGAAATATCTGTGCCATAAAAATAGTCAGGATCATAATTTCTTACATTTTCATAAATCACTGATTTAAAAATATATAATTTTATTTGCTGAGTACCGAATAAATTCTGATTAATAAATGAGCACACTTCTTGCTACAGTTAAACTGTGTTTTTCCACACTTCCAATGAAAGAATAATGATAACGATGATGAGGTGAGCCATGTATTTAAAACAGCATGTTGTACGGATCGAAAATATCAAAACTTTGCAGACCCTGGATCAGGCCAATATTGACCATAAAGTGATTGCCCTGTTGATGAGCTGTGAAGGCATTCCGCTTCAGGCCCATGAAGTGACTGCCATTCTCAACACCTACGATGCACTCGGTGCCAAAAAAGTGCCCTCTAAAAAGGTTCAGGCCTTAATTCATGCCAAACACCGCGGCGAGGAGGACGACACATTACCCTGCCCGGTTTAAAAAGCGTTATTTCATGTTTTTAAAATCAGAGCTACTTCGGTAGCTCTTCTCCTGTTTGTGTGGCTGTTTTTGATTTAGAAAAATTGCGCTCCTCCCCTACGTTTGCATCTCATCAGCCGTGTATAATCAAATGCCCGTCCATTCTAGAGTTGCCCGCGACCATGGTATTCAGTGTTCTGCAAAAACAGCTTGATGAAAGTACCCACTGCCCGCTGTGTAAGGCATCGATGTATTGGATTGAGGCAGAGCAATATGATCAGGAACTGAGCTATCATGAATGCAGTCATTGCCAGCATCAGCTTTATTCCGATCAAAAGCACAATTGTTATTGTGAACACTGTCTGGCGCAGCGTAAACGAATGCTCAAGGAAGTCCGTTTACAGGAAAACCGTCAATATCATAAAAAACAGGATCGGCCGGTTCTTGAGCTGAATCAGCTCAGTTTTATCAATAAACTGTTTTTACTTGCGATTCTGGATGAACAGGTGCAGGAATATAGTCAGCACCGTGAATATATTGACTGGCATCAAATTCGATATTATTCCATCAGTCCCAATTATCTGTTCCAACATGGTCTGGTAAAAATCCTAATCAGGGATCAGGTTCTGATTCCCAAAGATCTCCAGCAGGAAAATCAGCATTATTATATAAATGTGCGACTGGATGGCTATTCTGAACCGACCCTGTTCAGCATTACCCAGCAGCTGCGCAATTGGTTTTATCAAAACCTGAGCCAAGGTGTGCCCTTTAAAAGTGCAGATGAAGTCAAAGATGCACTCTATTGCCTGCTGTATGAAGAAATTATTCAGTTTGCCCAATTCTATTGCCGTAGCTGGAATGTGCAGATCGCCGGAAATCAGAGCTTTCAGACTTTTTGCTATCGTCTTTTGGATGTATTGGCTGTGGGACAGATTTATTATCTGGTACAAACAGGACTGGAATATCTGTACAAACAAAAAGCCCTCAAGCCTCGCAATGAAAACTTTATTAATACCAATCTGCTGAAAAAAACCTTGCAGCAGTACCGCGAACGTTCAGTTACAGAAAAATGGGAAACCTCTACCCTGCCGCGTCCACCGCAACTGGCATTCAGCAAGATGAGCGAAATCCTGTTTTATCGGTTTTTGGGCTATGATGAAAATATCTTCTTTCAGCCAGTATGGCGTTCGTGGCACAAGATCGAACCCCGCCTGAAATTTTATTCCCAGAAACGTTGTATGCACTGCGGCTCACAGGAACTGTCGGTGGATTATGATGCCAGTGACTATGTCAGCCTGTTCTGTCGTAGCTGCAAGCATCAAGACCATTATTTTACCCGCTGACCGAATACAACGAATCTTTCTCCTATTCTAAATGACCACGATGACTACTTCGATGCAAGCATTACAGCAAACACTTCTGGACCAGATCTGTGAAGCCTGGTTGAAACTTCAGCAACAGCAACCCCTGGTGCATATCATGACCAATACGGTGGCCAGCAACTATGTCGCCAATATTGTACTGGCTGCACATGCTTCTCCGGCCATGATCGACAATCCTTTTGAAGCTGAAAGTTTTGCCAAGATTGCAGCAGCAATCAGTCTGAATCTGGGTACACCAACTACCGAGCAGGTTCAGGCGATGCAGATTGCTGCGAAAACTGCACATCAATTGCAAAAACCGTGGGTGCTTGATCCGGTCGGTTATGGAACAGTTCTGCGCTGGCGTTCTGGCGTCGTAGATCAGTTGATGCATTCCCAGCCTACGATTTTACGAGGCAATGCTTCTGAAATTGGTGCTTTGGCTGGCAAGCAGATCGAGTCCAAGGGTGTAGACAGCACAGTAGACAGTGCGGATGTTTATTTACAGGCGCGAAGTTTGCTGGATCATTGTGAATGTATCGCAATCTCCGGTGAATCTGATTACATTATTTCGAAAGACTATCCTGTGATACAGGTGTCAGGCGGTTCTGCTTTACAGCCCCGAATCACGGCGATGGGATGTGCACTCGGTGCACTGATCGCTGCCTATAGTGCAGTAACGTCTCCAGCCCTTGCTGCATTAACGGCACATGTACATTTTGCAATTGCCGGTCAATTGGCATTTGAACGCGCACAACAGTTAGGCAGTTTTAATGTCGCCTTTCTGGATGAAATCCACCAACTCAATACTGAAACAATCCGAAAATACGCCAACTTTAAAATTCTGCCAGAATCCATTTAGTTTACTGGTCGCTTCACAGGGTGTTTATTCTCTTGAATAGATAAACGCCCCTATTTAGATTGATCCTGCTCATTTGCTCTATTGACCTCATTAGAAATGTTTTGTCTAGCTCTTTCGGAGATCATTTTTGAGTAGTTTTATTCTGAACTGAGTAGGCTTCATGCAACTTATCTAGTGATTTCCACACAAACGGTTTCCATTTTACTTAAGATCTGTTTGCATCATGCAAATCTAGTTCATGTGAATTGTAGTTCAATTTTTTGTCAGTATTTAAATATGACTTTTAAGTTTTGATTAACAGGTTACATAAATCAATATTTAAAGCCTGATCATGCTTATTTTTGATTGCTGATTTGACTTTTTCGGCTTTAAAATTTCAGTGCAATACTAGGATATTCAGCTCAATCGGGAACATGACTAATAGTATGAATAGACTAATAAAAATCAGTTCAAACAATGAGCTAACTTTGATTTCAATAAGTCAGCTTTACAAATATGCATTAAAAAAGCCAGCTGCCACTAAAGCAACTGACTTTTAAGATTTGAATAAATAACGTGTTTAAAACACCTGTTTAACCTGCGTAATGAATGCTGACCGACTTGATACGATTGCTTTCAATTTCAGTGACTTTGAACTGTACACCTTGATAATTTAACTCGGTGCCCACGTCAACCGTACTGTTGGTTTTATCCAGAATCAAACCCGCAACACTGATATAACCGGCATCTTCATCAATCAGATCAATTATGCCAAGCTCAAGCTCAAGCTGATAAAGATCTAACATGCCCGATGCAATCCAGTGCGTATCATCGATTTTAACTAGATCTAGCTGTTCGTCTGCATCCGGGAATTCACCAGCAATTGCTTCAAATACATCTAGCGGTGAAATCAGACCCTGTACATTACCAAACTCGTCACTCACCAAGACCAAAGAACCTTTAGAAGTACGCAAGGTATTAATCGCGTCAATAACTTTCATCTTTTCAAAGATATAAATTGGGCGATGACGTTTAATCAGTGCTTTTAATTCTTCCGGCTCTTCCAGTACATCCAATAATTCTTTGGCACGTACTACGCTAATCACCTTATCTAGGCTACCGCGACATACCGGGAACAGACTGTGTGGAACAGACAGAATTTTTTCACGGATCTGTTCTGGGCTATCTTCCAGATCAACCCATGAAATCTGACCGCGCGGCGTCATGATCGAAGCGACTGAACGCTCTGCAAGGGTAAGCACCCCACCAATCATATAGCGTTCTTCATCTGCAAAGGTTTCTTGTGCCTCATTATTTTGACTGTCGGTCGTCTCTAGCTTGCCACCCATTAACTTCAGGATCGAGTCAGCCGTACGATGACGCAAAGGAATCTTGGATTCATGTTTAGCAGCATTACGCTGACCGAACTGGTTGAATGCTTCGATTATGATCGCAACACCAATACCTGAATAGATATAGCCTTTTGGAATATGGAAACCAAAACCTTCTGCAATCAGGCTGATACCAATCAAAAGTAGGAAGCTTAAACACAGAATCACCACGGTTGGATGGCGATTCACAAAGTTGGTCAATGGTTTCGATGCCAGTAGCATCACGCCCATTGCGACAATCATGGCAGCCATCATGACATAAATATTGTCGACCATACCAATGGCGGTAATCACTGAATCTAAAGAGAAAACAGCATCTAAAACAACAATCTGTGCAACAACAGCAGTGAAACTTGCATATACCACATTGGTAGACACTGTGACTTCAGGTTTACCTTCAATCTTTTCATGCAGCTCAGTAACGGCCTTATACACCAGGAACAAGCCACCAAATAACAAGATCAGGTCCCGACCGGAGAAGGTCCAGTCAAACACAGTAATCAATGGTTGTGTCAAAGTGACCAACCAGGCAATGGCAAATAACAGGCCTAGACGCATGAATAATGCGAGTGACAAACCGACAACACGCGCTTTATCGCGTTGTTCAGGAGGAAGTTTTTCAGCCAGAATGGCAATGAAGACTAGGTTATCAATACCTAAAACAATTTCAAGAATAATAAGAGTAATTAAACCTACCCAGATTCCGGGATCTAATAAAAATTCCATTAGAGAATTACCCCGTTCGAGTAAGCTAGAAATAGAGATGGAAGATCAACGCACGGCGAGGGATCCATTAAAATAAAACCTATGCAACTTAAGACTATTCCATTATGCATAAACTGAGTATTTTGTAATGTATTAATTTACAAAAAAATTACATGATCATGATTTTACTGAGACTTTTACGACCGACTGGTTGATGCTGAAACTGATTAATTTTAATTTTTTCTACATCATTTATTCTAAATGAATTAAAAATAAACAGCATTTAGTTCGATTAGGCTATTATTTTTAAGGTCACTTAAAGATTAGAGCATAAACTATTTTTTTATTGAAAGAACAATCACTTAAAAATATAGCTTTAGATAATCATTTACTACATTGACTAAAACCACTCCATCATCCTATATATCTTAAATCGATTAATTTATTAAAATACAATTGTTTGTATTAAAATTTATTCAGACAGGCTGCTTAAGAACAATAAAAAGTCTCGGAAAACATTTCTAATCGCGAAATACATAATGACGAATTAAATTTATACAAAATATTATCGCCTTTCATCCGATTTTAAAGAACAATCTCCGCGTCAGATAAGGCTCACATGCAGAACTGATCAACTCCTTGGGATGTTAAGCAAAACTAAAAGTGTTAGCGCTTTAACATTTTTAAAATAAAGGTTGAAATATGCATAAACTTTTTCATAAAATGAAAGGGCCCTAGAAAAATAAATACAAGGAACATTTCATGACTAAGAAATATGCAAAATTTTTGCCGTGTACGGAAGAATTTAATTTAGAAAACTTTCCATATTATTGGGTAACTCAGGTTCATGCTCAATACGTCGTTAATGTCGATCATGCACTAAAAAAGTATGGTGTTGACAATTCCCGCCGCCGCATCCTTCTTGCACTAAAAGCCAAACCGCATGCCAGTGTTTCTGATTTGTCAGAGATGGTTGTTTCTAAAATGTCGACCACGACTAAAATTGTCTACCGCTTAAAAGACGAAGGTCTGGTTGAAACCTATTCATGTGAGGATGACGCACGGATTACCCGAGTATTTTTGACCGACAAAGGCATGCAAATGACGCATAAGATCAATGATCTGACAAATGTGGTACTGGAACAGTCATTTGAAGGCCTGACGCCTTTGCAAATTGAAAAAACCATGGAAAGTTTACGTCATATTTTCAAAAATTTAGCTCGTTAAGAGACCTACTTTTTATTTTAAATAGACGCTGGCGAATTGGCGCATACTTTACAATAATAAATAATTCGCCAGAGCTTTCTAAAAATCAAAAAAGTTCAGTTGTGGACTGACTTTTTTGATTTTTTCTTTTGGTACATGTGAACATTCAAACTCTTCTACCGGAAAGCCCTCTACAAAGCTACGAATATCCGGATGCCTTAGCGTTAGCCATTCTTGCAGTCGCTGCTGTGGAATCACAATAACCGAGCGTTTGATATTACCCGGCTCATGAAACTCCTTCATCATGGGATGGTCAATTGCATCCATGGTAATCATACTGGCAGAGCGTACAATTTCCCCTTGTACCCGAGCAATCTCATACACAGCTGCAATAAAAGTCGCCTGACCATCTTTACGTCTTACACCCCAACGCTGCGGTTTATTGTCAAAATATTTGGACTCATAAAATTCCGATACCGGAATGACGCCAAAATGACATTTGGCAGTGGCCTCAGCAAAAGTGGGCTTTTGCAGTAAGGTTTCATTTCTGGCGTTATAGGTCTTGGTGCCTATAGTTTTGTCTTCTGCCCATTTCGGAATGAGTCCAAAATTCACGGAACGCCATTCCAGTCCTTGAGCGGAATGAAATAAAAGCGGTGTAGCATAATTGGGATAGACCTCCTCTGGATATTCAAAAGGAATTTCTGGCAATCCCAGATTATGCAACTGCTCTAAGGTTAAAGGCTTAAAATTGGCGCACATGGTTCATATATGTAAATCATTCGACCATAACATTATACCGTGATGCCAAGTCGAAGCCTGTCGTATTTCTATAGTTTTAGGCGCGTTGACTGTTATGAATTCGGTACCGTCAACCAATGTGTCCGGGTAAACTCTTCAAAAATCCAGCGACCATTGAAACGACCCAATCCTGAATTTTTCTCGCCGCCAAAGGGCGCATTTGACTGGTCTGCCACACTAATGCCATTAATATGTGTCATACCGATATCCAGTTGTGCGGCAAACGCGCTGCCTCGCTCGATGTTTGAGGTACATACTGCACTGGATAAACCAAACTCGGTCGCATTGGCCAGGTTTAAAGCATGTGCTTCATTCCGGGCTTTTAAGATAGGTAAAATCGGACCGAAGCTTTCTTGCTGCGCCAGATCGGAATCTTCCGCGACATCAATAAAAATATGCGGATAGACCAGATTCCCTTCAATTCCTCCTTCATACACCAGTTGTGCGCCCTGCTCGCTGCCTGTTTGAATGATCTGTTGATGCTTTTCAACCTGACTCTGATTAATGATCGGACCGATCACGGTATCTTCCAGATTTGGATCACCCACCGGAATCATTTTGATCCGATCCAGGAGCTTATCTACATAAGCATCATGGATAGAGGCATCGACAATGACCCGGTTAGTACTCATGCAAATTTGTCCCTGATGCATAAAACGCCCCATCAGCGTTAGTTCAACCGCAAGATCAAGATCGGCATCATCCAGAATGACCAAAGGTGCATTGCCACCCAGTTCAAGTGCCAGACGTTTGATTCTCGAACTGGCTAGAGCCTTACTGCCAACACTTTTTCCCACTTCGGTGGAGCCGGTAAATGAAATCATTTTCGGCACTGAATGCTCAACAAAATAATCCCCGATTTCACTGCCAGCACCGGCAACAATATTCAGTGCACCTGCAGGCAAACCTGCCTCTTCAAATAATTTACCAATTAAGGTGCCGCCAGTCACTGGTGTATCACTGGCTGGCTTCAGCACAACGGTATTACCACAGGCAATTGCAGTTGCCACTGAACGTAAGGATAAATGAAATGGAAAGTTCCATGGACTAATGACAGCAATCACACCTAAGGGCTTGCGCAAAACCATACTTTTACGTGCCGGATCCTTACTTTCCAGCTGTTCTGTTTGGATCCAGTCTGGAAAAGCCAGACTTTCCTGAATGATGCCCAGAGCAGCATCCACCTCAACGCTGGCTTTAATGCGCGTACTGCCTGATTCAATAATGAGCCAGTCAATGATTTCGTCCCGACGCTGCTGAATAATTGTCATCACATTTTGCAGCACTGTTTTTCGTACTTCAGTGGGATTCAAAACACCCTGCTGAAAAGCCTGCTCTGCTGCGGTATAAGCACTGTCGACATCGACAGAACTGGCAGCTGCCATACTAAAAATTTCACTCTGGGTATAGGGATTAATATTTTTTATTATTCTGGTTGAAGTACCAGCTTGCCACTGACCATGAATAAACTGCTGGTCTAAATTTTGATATACCGTTGTCATTTTATTGTTTCCTCACATGCTTTGCCCCCACTTTAAGAGTTCAACTGGAAAATTTCTAGTCAAAACAACGACGGCTTACCATTAGACAATAAAAAAGCCTCCGAAGAGGCTTTTTTAAGCTAGACAGGATTAGTCACCTGTATAACCTTTTAACTTTAAACGCGCTGCGTGCAGAAGCGGCTCGGTATAACCTGATGGCTGCTCACCACCTTTAAAAATCAGGTCAGATGCTGCCTGGAACGCAATATTGTTGGCAAAGTCAGCAGACATTGGCGTATACAGTGGATCATTGGCATTTTGCTCATCCACAATTTTCGCCATACGTTGCATCACTTCTTCTACTTGCTCACGACTTACGATACCGTGACGCAACCAGTTCGCAACGTGTTGTGAAGAAATACGTAGAGTCGCACGATCTTCCATTAAACCGACATCATTGATGTCTGGCACTTTAGAACAACCTACACCCAAATCTACCCAACGAACGACATAACCCAAGATACCTTGACAGTTATTTTCGAGTTCTTTGGTTTTTTCTTCTTCAGACCAGTTGGTGTCTTTCGCCAATGGCGGTGTCAACAAATCATCCAGAGATAAAGGTTGAGTCGACAATAGCTCTTGCTGACGGTCTGCAACATTAATCTGGTGATAGTGAATCGCGTGAATCACCGCACCTGTAGGTGATGGAACCCATGCACAGCTCGCCCCCGCTTCAGGATGTTCAGTTTTGGTTTTGTACATGTCAAGCAGCATGTCTGGCTTTGGCCACATGCCTTTACCAATCTGTGCTTTACCACGTAAACCTGCTTGCAGACCAATCATCACGTTACGGTTTTCATAAGCCGGGAACCAGATTTGGCCTTTTACTTCGCCTTTACGAACGAATGGACCAGCTTCCATAAAGGTATGGATTTCGTCACCAGTACGGTCCATGAAACCTGTATTGATGAAGATAGTACGATCTTTGGCTTGTGCAATACAGTTCTTCAAGTTCACAGAAGTACGGCGTTCTTCATCCATAATCCCGATTTTTAAAGTTTTTGCAGGTAAGCCGAGTGCCTGTTCTGCACGTTCAAACAATTCAACGGCAAATGCCACTTCTTCAGGACCATGCATTTTCGGCTTAACGATATACATTGAACCTTGACGCGAGTTCTTGATGGTGTTTTCACCTTTGATGTCTGCAAAAGACAATAATGGCGTAACCAATGCATCCATGATGCCTTCATAGATTTCTGCGCCATCTACCAGAATCGCAGGGTTCGTCATTAAATGACCAACATTACGCAGCAACATCAATGAACGGCCGTGAACTTTAGTTTCACCACCTTCTACATTTTTGAAAGTACGGTCTTCATTCAGTTTACGGGTAACAGTTTTACCGTTTTTCTCAATAGACTCTTCTAAAGTACCTTTCATCAGGCCTAACCAGTTACGGTAGCCTTCTACTTTCTCTTCAGCATCAACAGCTGCAATCGAGTCTTCCAAGTCCTGAATGGTCGTAACCGCAGCTTCAAGAACTACATCTTTTACACCAGCGGCATCAGTTTGGCCAATCGGGCTGCTGGCATCAATTTGCACAATAGCGTGCAGGCCATTATTTTTAAATACGATTTCAGTCGGTGCTGAAGCTTCGCCATTGTAGCCAACGAATTTAGCTGCATCTGCCACAGTTGTTTTTGAACCGTCTTTTAGGGTAACAACCAGTGCATTAGCTTCAACTGCGTATTGAGTTGCATCTGCATGCGAACCTTGTGCCAATGGGAAAGTTTCGTCGAGGAAATTCTTTGCAAATGCGACAACTTTTTCACCACGTTTCGGGTTATAGCCTTTGCCTTTTTCCGCGCCATCTTCTTCAGAGATGACATCGAAGCCATAAAGTGCATCGTACAAAGAACCCCAACGTGCGTTTGCAGCGTTCAAGCAGTAACGTGCATTACGTACTGGTACCACCAACTGTGGACCTGCCAGTATTGCAATTTCTTCGTCTACATTTTCAGTGCTGATTTGAAAATCTTCTACTTCTGGTAACAAGTAGCCAATTTCAGTCAAGAAAGCTTTGTAAGCTTGTAATTCAAATGTGTTATTGCGGTGCCATTCATCAATTTTCGCCTGAATGTCATCACGCTTAGCCAAAAGTGCTTTATTTTTAGGGCTAAGATCAACAACGACTTGTTCAAAGTTTTTCCAGTATGTTTCGCTGTCTAAACCAGAACCTGGTAGTGCTTCATTTTCGATGAAATCGTAAAGTTCTTTAGCAATCGCTAACTTGCCTTTTTGAATACGTGCAGTCATTGTCTTTCCTGATATTGCTACTTTTTATACAAGAGATTCTAGTATACCGATTAAAATCTAGCTGAATAGTATTATCACATTGCTAAATACTGAGCATTTTTTCCAATATGAATACCCTCATAAACATATTTGATATTTCTCAGTTGCAAATAGATATCATTCTGCTAAATACCTTAATGACAGTGTATAAAGTTTTCGAAATGTAGAAATTAGACTTAAGTTCAGATTTTCGAGTAAAAATTATGCATTCTAATTATACACGATCATATTTAGATCAAGATTAAGCCATGTTTGATCAGGCTTGTCGATAATTTAAGTACCTATTTTTATAAAAAAAGCGCCAGTAAATAACCAGCGCTTTTATTCTTACTCTCCGTTCACGGAGGCGATTTTCTCAATCTGGCGATGTTCAGAATTCAGGTATTCATCCGACTGCATTTCCAGCAAACGGGAACGGGTCCGTTCAATTTCAAAGGCGAGTTTCTCACCTTGATAAATATCCACGATATTATCTTCCGAGGTTAAGAGCAACTTGACGCCGCGGTCATAAAATTCATCCACCAGATAAATAAAACGGCGTGTTCCATCATTCAGGAAATCGGTCAGGTGCGGCACATTGCTGACCAAAACCGTATTATAAATATTGGCGATTTCAATAAAATCAGCCGGACTGCGTGGCTTTAAACACAGTTCAGAAAATTCACACCACAATACATCTTCAGTATGTGACACGGTTTCAACAACACGGTTGTTGATAATAATCGGCTCTTCAGAACAGGTCTGAGTCTGGGTCAAAGCGCTAAAACGTTGAGCAATCCAGTTTTTATGATCATGTGTTAACGGGAATTTAAACAGTTGTGCCTGTTTCAAAACCCGTAGACGGTAATCGACTCCGGCATCGACATTTAAGACCACACAGTTTTTCTTGACCAGTTCGATGGTAGGCATAAAACGGTCACGGTGAATGCCGTTCTTATATAAACCGTCCGGTGCGATATTCGAAGTAGCGACCAAGGTGATACCACGTTCAAACAGCTTCTGGAACAGATCGCTCAGGATCATTGCATCCGTCACGTTAGACACAAAAAATTCATCAAAACAGATGATGACCGCTTCTTTATAAATCCGATCCGCCACGATATCTAGCGGATTACGCTGTCCGGATAATTTGTTTAACTCACGATGCACATGCTGCATAAAATGGTGAAAATGCATCCGGGTTTTACGGCGAAACGGAATCGAATCGTAAAACTGATCCATTAACCAAGTTTTTCCACGCCCCACACCACCCCACATGTACACCCCTTTCGGAGATGTCTGACGGCGAAAGCGGCGAAATGCTTTTTTCGATGCCTTAAAACGCTGAATCAATTCCAGCCAGACACGATTCAGTTCATGTACTGCCATTGCCTGTGCTTCATCAGGCATAAACTGTCCCGAAGAGATCGCTTGTGCATAACGTTCTGCAGGAGAAATCGGACTAAAAGCGGTGCTGTGCTGTGAATTAAAATCGGACATAGAATTTCGTACTATTTGGGATCAATTTAATTATAGCGGAGTTTAATCAACACGCTATAACACTTTGGCATAAACTAGCTTAGGCTATTTTATATATTGCCGAGGACTTTGCCCAAACCAGCGTTTAAAGGCATGGTTAAAAGCGGCTGGCTCGGAATAGCCTAATAATTCTGCAATCATTTCAATCGAATACTGTTTGTATTCAATCAGTCGCAAAGCCTTATCTTTAATAATTTCTTCGCGAATCTGCTTATAACTGGTATCACACTGCTGTAACTGATGCCGTAAGGTTCGTTCCGGGATATTCAGCGCCTGTGCCGTTTCAGCCATGCTCGGCATCAGGCCGCTTTGGATCTCCAGATAATCCTGCACGCGCTGCACCACAGTCGGCGTCTGCTCATCCTGTTGCAAGCGTTCCAGTTCAGCCAGACATTTGGCTTCATAGACGGCAAAAGTCACCGCATCCGCAGAGGGAATTTTAATATCCAGCACTGCTTCATCAAACCAGAATGCTGCCCGAGATGCATCAAACTGTACCTGTGTTCCATAATAATCATGGTAGACCTTTAAGGTATTCAGATCTTCTGGATAGGCAAATGGCAACTCGATCCGCAAATCAGGTTTGGATAAGCCCATCAATTTGTAGATTTCCCGGATAAACTTAAACGTTCCGGAAATCTCTGCCTGTGCCAGCAACATTCTCAAATGATCATCCTGCTGCTTGGCTCGATAACATAGCGCACTATGATGCTCGCTTTGCTGCAAGGCCAACTGACCGGTCAAATGCGTCAACTGCTGAAAACGGATCACCTGATTCAATGCATCACGTACCGTAGGACTGGTCACCAGCAACATGAGTAAGGGACCATAACCTGCCAAAGCATAATGCTGGCCAATCAATAATCCCTGTTCAGGTTGGATTTCCTGTCCCACCACCTTAAGCACATCATGTTCCAGACTCGGATGGATCACCGAGCTTGGATCAAAGGCATCTACACGCAGCCCAATGTTTTGCAGTTTCTGATCGACCTCCATGCCAGCCTTGCGCATTCCTTGAATCAAATACATCAGACTGAGAACAGAACGTTTCATAACCATACAAATACAATGTGATTATTCTAGTTGTACTATAAAAATAATGTGTCGGCTATTGCCGTTTAGATCAATTTTCTATCTAATCTTTATGGAGCGAATTACGATAAATATCCAACATTAAAATAAGTAAGGAATGTACTGATGCTAGATTATGCCACCGCTACACGTTCCCATCCCCATACTAAAGTTGCCATTATTGGAGCTGGTTTCGGAGGGATTGCCATGGCAATACGTTTACAACAGCATGGTATTTATGATTTTATTATTCTTGAAAAAGGTAGCGATTTTGGCGGAACCTGGCGGGACAATCAGTACCCTGGAGCAGCCTGTGATGTGCAATCACATTTATATTCCTTGTCATTTGCACCGAAAAGCAATTGGTCCAAGCGTTATGCAGAAGCACCCGAGATATTTTCTTATATTCAGGATCTGGCGACCGATTATAACCTGCGTGCTTTTTGCCGTTTAAATACCGAAGTTCTGGCAGCACATTACCAGGCAGAACGCTGTCTATGGCAATTACAGCTTCAGGATCAAAGTATCCTTGAAGCCCAGTTCGTTATCTTCGCTTCTGGGCCATTGCATATTCCCCAAATCCCACATATTCCCGGTATTGAGAAATTCCAGGGTAAAGTCTTTCATTCTGCGCAATGGGATCACACTTATGATGTAACTGACAAAAATGTTGCTTCAATCGGGACAGGTGGCAGTGCCATTCAATATATTCCGGAAATTGCCCCGCAATGCAAACATCTGTATGTCATGCAACGTACTGCAGCCTGGATCATTCCCCGAGATGAACGTGCCTATCCGAATCTTGAAAAGAAGCTCTTTAAAAAATATGACTGGTTTAGAAAGCTACACCGTGCCCGCCTGTATTGGTCAAATGAATCGCGTGTGGTACCGATTGTCAAACCTGGCATTATGAAATTCACCCAAAAACTGGCGGAACTATTCATTAAATATGAGGTAAAAAATCCTGAATTGGCCAAAAAACTGACCCCCGACTACATCATGGGCTGTAAACGCATTCTGGTCTCGAATAAATACTTCCCGACTTTTAACCGTACCAATGTAGAACTGGTGACTAACAAGATTCAGGAAATGACTGAACACAGTATCATTACACAAGATGGAACAGAGCGGCCGATTGACTGTCTGATTTATGGCACCGGATTCATTACCGATCCGCGCATCTATATGAAGAATTTTCAATGTACAGGGCTCGATGGTGTAGAACTGAATGAAGTCTGGAAACAAGGCGCTGAAAGTTATTATGGAATTTGTGTGAAAGACTTTCCAAACCTGTTTCAGTTATTGGGCCCAAATACCCTATTGGCACACAATTCTGTGATTTTTATGATTGAGGCGCAAGTTGAATATATCTTAAAGTTGATGCAACTGGTCGATCAATTCCAAAGCGATGCCATTATGGTCAAAGACCAGGCACAAGATACATTTAATCAGCAGATGCAACATATGTTTGAAAAGACTGTGTGGCAATCTGGCTGTGTCAGCTGGTATCAGCAGAAAGGCGGCAAGAACTTTGCCTTATGGCCGACTTATACCTGGAAATACTGGCTCAAAACAAAAAAGCCAAATGTCGCGGATTATCGATTATTGAATAAACTCGCCTAAAAGCTTTTTACCATCTGACATCAAGCGGTGGCATAATTTATAGGTAATTTTTTCAATCCATTAAACTTATGCAATCGCTTTGGCTTATCTTTCAGCTTCTATTTTGTCTAGCAATCGGTTTTGCCATGGCAAAACGAATTCCGATTTCGATTATTAAAATCTGTTTCAAGCTATTGCCCTATTTTAGCTATGTTTTATTGATTGCAATTGCCTTTGAATTTTCACAATTGGTAGATGAATTGCAGCATCCTCTCCAGATTTTGAGTACGTCGATCAGCATTGCCTTTCTGACCTCCCTAGGTGCTTTTGCATTTTGTTATCTACTATTTAAATGGGCAGGTTATCTTCCGAGTTCAGGCCGAGTCTCCGTCGACCTGGTACTTAAATCCTTGCTGAATATGAGCTATGCCTTTTTGGCTCTCGCAGGTGGATATTGCTTACATGCGGGCTTGAGTCTGTTTGATCTATCCGTGCAAATCAGCACCTGGCATTTGTTGCTGGTATTTATGTTCATGATTGGCCTGGATCTGGCTTATTCACCTTTAGATCGTTCCTGGTTAAATTTTAAAATTCTCTTAGTTCCGATTGGTTGTATTTTTGGTTCATTATTTGCAGTCATGCTTTATTCATTCTGGAATACAGACATCAGTCTAAAAGATTTGATCATGCTGTCACAAGGCTATGGATTTTACTCAATGTCAGGCGTTGTCGTGACAGAACTTCGAAATGCAGAACTCGGCAGCATTGCGCTAATGAATGACCTGTTTAGAGAAATTTTTGCCATCTTACTCATGTATTGTATGGGCTGGAGATACCCAAGATCCGCCATTTCCGCAGCGGGTGCAACTGCGATGGATGTGACTCTACCGATGGTTAAACAGGCCTGTGGGCATGATTTTATTCCACATGCCATGGTCAGTGGTTTTATTTTGTCACTGTTAGCACCAGTCATGGTGAGTGTACTGGCAGCGATTTAATTACTTTATCACTTTCTCAATCTCACTAAATTCCTCTTTTATAAAGAGGAACTCTCCTCCCTGATTCAGTTTAAAAGCAGAATTTTAAAACGAAGCACAAGCAAGGAGGCCGAGAGGGCTGACTAAAAACTTAAATCAATATCACTTAAGGCATCGCCTACTGTTTCAATAACATCCGAAGCAAGACTGATGGCATCAGATGCCAAACTGACCACATCGATCCCCGCTGTCCGATCTGCTGAGCTTGCCTGCTGTTGTTGCTATTCTTGTTGCTTAAGCTGTTCTGCCTGTTGAATATTTTGAATCACGTCATTCTGTACTTTTTCTAATTGTGGTTCAGATGAAGTCATCATTTTTCCTTTTTATTTTATAATCATTTTTTCAATATATAGGGTCTGTTGACATTTACTGTTCATAATTAACCCTATAAAGGTAGCCATAAAAATATACAGGCTAAAGCAACAGAACTTTGATAATTTCTTTTGAGCTTGTCATATCGAGTAGCTATTCCTCTAAATTGCTTTAATCTACAAAACATATTTTCAACTAAATGCCTGATTTTATATAAATACCAGTCCATATGGTCATTGTTCGATTGGCTATTCGCTGTCTCTTATACACATCTCTGTCTTTCATCAAACAACACAATTCGAATAACATATCCCTTCCGAATATATGCTTCTAACCATTCTAACGACACTCCTCAT
>NZ_MJIQ01000001.1:0-44947 GCF_001878775.1 Acinetobacter sp. AR2-3 | reverse complement strand
GGATCGATTGATTCGATATTAAGCAAAACAGCTTGATTTAGTGAACGCTAAAGAACAAAATACCCAACTCAGATAAATCTGTTAATGAATTCTATTTGGTAGAAAGCAAGGCAAAACGTAAGACCTAGCAAGTATCCATAAACAGTTGTGCTGGCGACCATAGCAAGAGTGAACCACCTGATCCCTTCCCGAACTCAGAAGTGAAACCTCTTAGCGCTGATGGTAGTGTGGGATTACCCATGTGAGAGTAAGTCATCGCCAGCTCATTATTCCAAAATCCCCCTCCGCTAAGGCAGAGGGGGATTTTTTTGTGCGTGGAATTTTAGATAAGATATTTAACATATCTATATCTCAAAGTTGATCAGATTCTTCTGAGACAGAGAATTCCTGTTAATTTGTTTGACCTATTGGGATCTCTGTAAAACTAGCGCTATAAGAGTTTACAAGCTGATCTTGTAAATTTTGGCACATAAAAAACCAGCGAATCGCTGGTTTTTTATGGCAGGGTATTTTTACCGAACACGCATATCACGACTGTAGTTAATATTTTCTAAATATGCTTTCATAGCAGAAATTTCAATAGGTATTATTTAATAACTACTAATTATCAAAGCTTTACATCAAATAGCCTAAGCATTATTAATTTAATTAGCTTAAATCAGTAATTATAGAGAGTCTTTCAGCATTTTTTTATGCTGTTTTACTTGTTTGGCATAACGTTTACCTTGTTTACGCATTTTACGATTATTTTCATAACCCGATGGACCTACATTATAATAGGCAAGCGCTTTCTTCCAGTCACCGGATGATTGATTATATTTAGAAAGAATATATGTACCACATTGGATATTACTGCTTTCATTGTATAAATCACCTGGACAAGTTTGTTGCCAATATCTCGGAATCACTTGCATCAAGCCTACCGCACCTGCTGGCGAAGTTGCCTGGCTACGATAAGTAGATTCCTGACGGATCACAGCCGCCACTAGAAGCGGATCTACACCCTGATTTTGTGCATGTTGAACAATTAAAGGTGAAACACGATTAGCTGTACTGGATGGGGTGGAATAAGCAGTTTGAATGCCTTTAGATAGTTTAGCTGCGCGCTTTTCTACCGGCCCTCCGCCCAAGGATGAGCAACCCACAAAAAGAAAAGTGCTCAATAAAATAGAAGAAAATTTAAAAGAATGAGAATTAAATAGTGAACATTTAGATTTAATTGGATTTAATAGATGAGAAAAAAACAAACTGTGAATTCCATGCCTGAATAAACGTATTTTGATGTTAGGCAGCCTATATACAAGAGTCAAGCTTGCTGCTGATGAAAGCACTTTATTAATGTACAAATTTTATCTATCTACTAAAAAATCTCTAAGTTGAAAGGTTTTTCAGCATCCAGATTTCACAGGCTTCACTATGTCCGGTATTGCCTTGAGGATGATCAAGATGCTGAAAACCTAATTTTTCATAAAGTTTCACCGCTTGCCAAAGCGCTTTAGTTGTTTCTAGATAGACTGACTTAATCTGATGAGCCTGTGCAAATTCACAGGATAATTCTAAAATTTTCTTGGCAAAACCCTGCTGACGGATTTCAGGTAAAAAGTACATCTTCTGAATTTCTAAAATAGTTGCATCACCTTTTAAGGGCGCAATTCCACCACCACCGTAAATTTTATTTTGTTGATCTACAACAACCCAGTAAGCTGATTCCGGTTGCTGATAAACTTGATATAGTTCATCTAGAATAGAATCACCTACGGCAAAACCAGATTCTGCTGCCAGTCCAAACTCTTGGGAAACACCACGAATAATGCTTGCAATTTGAGCATTATCTTCAGGCTGAATGGGACGAATAGAGTACATATTGGACTGATTTTATTTTGAAAAAACGATGAATTTTTATAACGCTAAATGCTTAAAAAAGCCATCGTTTATTCAATTTAGATAAGTTTAATTCGCTATTTAATGAGCAATCATTATTTTAATTCGCTCGATGATTTTCCTAATTCCCGACGGGCAATAATCAGTTGCTGAATTTGCTGGGTGCCTTCAAAAATATCCAGAATCTTGGAATCACGCGCCCATTTTTCCAAAAGTTCAGTTTCGTTATAACCAATGGCTGCTGCCAGTTCGACACATTTTAAGGTAATTTCATTACCGATCCGACCGGCCTTGGCTTTGGCAATAGATGCTTCACGTGAATTTGGTTTGTGATTATCGGCCATCCAGGCGGCTTTCAGCATCAGCAAGCGTGCTGCTTCCCATTCAGCTTCCATATGATAGATTTGTGCTGCGATATTAGAGCTTTGTAAATACGGTGTGGCATAAGTGGAGTCCAGCTGATCCTTAAAAATCTCCTTGATGCGTTCCAGCGAGGCTTTCGCACAACCAATCGCCATGGCGGCGACCAGCGGGCGAGTATTATCAAAGGTTTCCATCACGCCAGCAAAGCCTTTAGCAACATCGATTTCTGCATGACCGAGCAGGTTTGCTGCAGGTACTCGACAGTTGATAAAGCTAATCGTGGCAGTATCGGATGATTTAATCCCTAATTTATGTTCCAGTCGTTCAACCTTCATTCCTGGAGTACCTTTGGTCACCACAAATGATTTAATGGCTGATCGTCCCAGCTTTTTATCCAGAGTGGCCCAAACGACCACTGCATCAGCACGATCTCCGGATGTTACAAAAATCTTCTCACCATTCAGAATATAGTCATCACCGTCTTTAGTCGCAGTGGTACGAATCGCCGCAGAGTCTGAACCACAGCCTGACTCGGTAATCGCCATGGCTGCCCAAGCCCCGTGAAAACGCTGTAATTGTTCCTCATTGGCAACGGCTGCAATGGCTGAGTTTCCTAATCCTTGACGTGGCATCGAAAGTAATAAACCAGTATCGCCATAACACATTTCAATAATGCTCAGGGCGGTAGACATATTAATGCCATTTTTATTGCTGCTGTCTGCATCGCCACGTTTATTGACTGCTGCACCTGCATTCATGCCTTCACTACCTTGGTTCATGCCATCCACGACTGAAGCGAGCATGTCTAGCTCTATCGGATAAGCGTGTTCAGCCTTGTCATATTTACGTGAAATAGGGCGCAAAACATTGAGGGCAACTTCATGTGCTTGATCAATCAAAAGCTTGAATTTTTTTGGAGTTTGTAGATTCATTATTGTTCTTCTTTATGTTTTGATCAGGCATGCAAGCCAGAATGGAGAATGGCAGTGGCTCTCAGGTCTCTATACCAGCGTTCTACCGGATGTTCTTTGGTGAAACCATGACCACCCAAAATCTGTACACCATCGGTGCCGATTTTCATGGATTTTTCTGCGCAGAGCAGACGGGCCAGATAGGCTTCACGATGAAAGTTTTGTCCCGATTCAGCCAGACTAGCGGCATTCATGATCAACATTTGCATAGCGTCAATTTCAATGGCCATATCAGCAATCATAAAGGCGACACTCTGACGATGAGAAATCGGTTCGCCAAAGGCAATACGGTCATTGGCGTATTGCACACAGTATTTTTTGACTGCTTCACAGGTGCCCACCGCCATCGCACACCACATTAAATTACCCAGATCAACAAAAGCTGCATAATCAAAATCTTTATCTCCCAGACGTTGAGCTGGAGTATTTTCAAATTTGAGCGTAACGGTTTCAGTGGCCTTTAAACCCATAGCCGGCGATTTTTTCGCAGTGATGGTACTGTCGCGTTGCACCACAAAGACCTCAGCTCTGCCATCCAGATCAGCACTGACCAGATACAGATCGGCACTTTCTCCCAAGAGCACTAAGGTCTTTTCACCCAGAATTAGATAATGTCCCTGATGTGCAACAGCCTTGGTTTTAAGTTGCTCCGGGTTAAACGCTGCTGTTTTTTCCTGTACTGCAAAGGTGGCCTTTAACTCAGGATTCTCTGCGAAAGCGCCCAGATATTCTGCCTGAATCTGCTCTGAGCCCCAGCGGGTAATGGCGTTAATGACACTAAAAGTCGAAAGTAAGCCAGCCGTCAGACTGAAATCACCCTGAGCCAAATGTTGAGCGATTAAAATATTGCTGACGATATTCTGTTCCGATGCAACGCCCCCCAATGCTTCAGGCAGGGCATAGAAATTCAAACCTAAATCAGTGCTGTATTGCGAGAGTTCATGGGGAAATAATTCATGCTGATCTGCATTATGCGCCAAGGGATACAGCACCTCTTGGGCAAATTGCTGCATGGCATTACAGGTCATTTGCTGCTCTTCAGTCAGGTTTAGATCAAATAAGGATTTAGACTGATGCGGGAGACGTTGTTTTTGAATCTTCTGGCCAGATTTCAGGATTTTCTGGGTTTGACTCAGTGTTTTGAATCCTGCTTTTGAACTTTGATAAAGCGATTTTTCAACAAATTTACGCAGTTTTAATTGGTCTAATACTTCGCTACCCGCGATTTTGGTCAGTATGGACAAGCCAAATCCTTGGGCTTTATTCACCATATTATTCATTCTGATTATCCTAAAGGTGTTGTCACGTCATTTTTTTTAATACTGACATGCACTCAGAGATAAAACCATGTCATCCCTGACACGAATGATTGACAATTTTTAGGTTTCGGGGATTGAAGAAATGGAGGAATAAATTAATGAAAAATAAAAGAAAGATAAAAATATAAAAAATCGAATATGTCTAAAAATTGACCCGAATGACAAAATCATCCGGGTCTTTTTGATGCAGATTTTATTTTAAGAGAGATGATGTCTAATCATGGCACGCACATTGGTTTTGGCATCAATCACGGTCATAAAGGTATAGGCACCAATAAATTTACGGCTAATAAACATAAATTCTTTGGGTGGAACACTGAAATAACGTGAAGCCATAGATCTCGATGCCTGTTGCATCACACGGCTATGCAGCTGGCTTTTTTTCCAGTCATAGCGATTATGTTCATCCATGATGCCAGCTGGCAATTCTTGATTATTTAGCGGTGAACTAAACGCTTCGGTGGCCAGTAAAAAGACTTTGGCCATATCCGGTTTGATGCTTTGCGGAATCGAATCAAAAAACTCATAACCAGTCATCGCCTTGACCATCATATCCGAGTCATGATGATAGCCTGCCTGGATCAGGTTACGCGCAACACTGAGCAGATGCTGGTCAAACTGGCGGATCGCGCCAAAGTCGAGCAGAATGATCTTGTCGTGCACATCTGCGCCATTGCCCAGACGAACCAGATAATTACCAAAGTTCGGATCGGTTTGCATCTCGCCCCATTCGAAGATTTCACGCACTGCAATTTCCAGTGACGCTTCACCTAACAGGTTGCGGCGTTCTTGGGGCAGGGATAACATTACCGGGCTATTGATCGGCACACCACGTTCAAAAGTCATGCATAGCACACGATCTGAGCAATATTCATTAATAATGGTTGGGACGATATAACGAGGATCATCTTTTAAACGCGCCGCAAAACGACGCGTGGTATCTGCTTCAATCTGATAATTTACTTCACGGTGCATCATCTCACGGACTTCATCGAACCACTGGTCGAATTCGCGGGTCTGCGGCACGATGCGAGTCAATTTCAGCATGTTTTTAAACAGGCTCATATCCGAATCAATGGCTTCTGCCACACCCGGATACTGAATTTTTAACACCAGTTCCATGCCATCAGATTTTCGGGTAGCGCGATGTACCTGTGCCAAAGAAGCTGTGCCCAAAGGTTCATGATCAATGGTGAGATCGTCGAGTTTTGAACCGAGTTGTTGCTGTAACTGGGTCTTGATGGCTGGCCATGCCAATGCCACCGTCTGATTGTTCAGGGTATTTAGAGCTTGAGTGACTTCTTCTGGCAGAAAATGCTCACCATACAGTGCCATCATCTGGCCAATTTTAACGATAGAACCTTTTAGCTTGCCAATTTCTGCCACCAGATAATCAGCCTGTTCTTTCATGGCTTTTTTACGTTTCTGTTCTTTTTCTTCTTCACTTGAGAACATGGAGCTTGCACTAGAAGCCGCCCAACGCGTGCCTGCCAGCAAGGATGCCTTTGCGATCGATAAGCGTCGATCCATAGAGGAGGTTTTCAGTTGTTTAAGCTTATCGTTCTGATCTGACATGTAAACTCGATCCTTTCATCATCAGCATGAAGCAGAATAAATCATTGTAAGGGATAGTAGCGTTTCTGCACGTATTAAAAAAGTTTAAGCCGCTGAATTCATAGTAAAAGCTAGGCAAGCTTTCATTTATTCACCAACTTGTATCAGTTTAGACAGGGCATTATGCCATTTGAAATTGGATTTTTAATTCGGATCGTTGTTGTAACTGTTGTTTATTTGTTTGAATATGTTGATGAATCAGGCGCTGTACGCTGTCATGCATGAAGCCCAAAGCATAGCCTTTTACAATCACAATACTTGGCAAGCCAAAAAACAGATATTTAGCATCGTCCAATGTCGCATCGGTAAATACGCCATGTTGCACTAAGGTCGACTGCAAAAATACCTTTTCTTGCTGCACCTGACTGGAGGCTTTATCATTCCAGTAATTCTGGCGCATCGCCATAAGATTATTGTGCTTATAGCTCATAGATCTGGGCTCATTTGAAGATTGAATGCGGATTATATGTGGGTCATGGGCCAATTTTCAATTGTGCAACTGTTTTAATCTTTCATTCCGAGAAAGGCATAGGATTTTTGTCCGGACTGCGTTAATATCAGTGGATAATTTAAACAATATTGATTGTTAAACATTTATTGGGATTGTACCGGTTTCGGTCAAGGGGAAGTTATGCGTCTTGCATGGTTTTTAGTTGCAATTTTTGCGGGTACTTCGGTTCAGACACAAGCTGCTGTTGGGTATTCTAAGGAATATACACAGTGCATGAATTTTAGTTATGGTAATACACCCAAAGCTGAAAAATGCTTGGAAAAAGAGCTGAAAGTTCATAATAAACGTCTGAAGAAAAACTATAAAACTTATCTTAAATTGAATCCGAACCAGACCGCCGCCATTCGCAGTCAGCATGTATTGTGGGAGCGTAAACTGTCCCAGCAATGTAACTTTAGAATGTCAGGAAAATATGCCAAGCAGCAACAGGGTCAATGTATGCTGGCTTTGATCATGGATCAGGCTAATCTTTATCAATCTCGTTCTTATGCGTCCGGTTTTCGATAAATCATCATAGTATTAGCATCGGCATTTAACAGAAACATCCCTGAATAAAGTAAACATTTATCTGCATAATCGCTTACAAAAACAGGAATTTTATAATTTTTGTGGGCGTAGAGAATTCGTGTTTTTCATGCTTTAGCATTATAAAAGCAGGCAAAACAAGGTATCATAAGGCGTTTAAAAAAATGACCTTGGAGACGCCTTAAGTGGATCGACCGACTATTAGCCCTGAACATATGCAGGAAGCCGCTGAAAATTTAACCACCATTCGTGATTTTATTCGTTTTGGTGTGACAGCATTACGTCAATACGATGCACATTTGGGCCAAGGCACAGAAGATTATTTTGCTGAAAGTTCAGCGCTAGTGCTGCAAACCCTGTCGCTAGAATGGAAAGCGGACGCTGAAATTTTAGATGCCAAATTATTACCAAGTGAAAAAGCCGAATTTTTAAGTCTGCTGGAACGCCGTATTAATGAAAAAGTACCAACTTCATATTTATTGAACCTGGCTTACTTCGACGGTAAACCTTATTACGTTGATGAGCGCGTGCTAATCCCTCGTTCACCGATTGCTGAACTGATTCAGAACCGTTTTGCCCCGTATTTCCTGGGCGAACATGGTCAAATGGGTGAGGCAGTCAACAACTTGCCGGAAAACCCGAATCCAAAGACGCCTCAACGTATTCTAGATATGTGTACCGGTTCAGGCTGTATCGCGATTGCCTTGGCTTATGCTTTCCCTGAAGCGGAAGTGGATGCGACTGATATTTCCAAAGAAGCCTTAGAAGTTGCGCAAATCAATACTGAGCATCATGACAAGCAATATCAGATCGCATTGCTTGAATCGGATTTGTTCGAAAAAATTCCAGCCGAAAATCAATACGATTTAATCGTATCTAATCCGCCGTATGTCGATGCGGAAGATATGGCTGATTTGCCTGAGGAATTCCATCATGAGCCTGAGCTTGCGCTTGCTGCAGGTCAGGATGGTCTGGATCTGGTACGTAAAATGCTGGCTCAAGCTGCAGATTATCTGACTGAGAATGGCCTGATCGTGATCGAAGTGGGTAACTCAGAATGGGCAATGCGCCAAAACTTCAATTCGGTTGATTTCTACTGGTTGCAATTCCAGAAAGGTGGTACGGGTATCTTTGCATTGACTGCAGAACAATGCCGTACCTACCGTGATTTATTTATTCAGTCTATTGCATAAGGAGTCGTTTGACATGGCAGGTAATAGTATAGGGCAACTGTTCCGTGTAACGACTTGTGGTGAATCTCATGGTGTTGGCCTGATGGCCATCATCGATGGGGTTCCACCCGGCATTGAGCTGACTGAAGCTGATTTGCAAAAGGATCTGGACCGCCGTAAGCCGGGTACATCGAAATTTGCAACCCAGCGTAAAGAACCAGATGAAGTAGAAATTATTTCCGGTGTGTTTGAGGGTAAAACCACCGGTACTTCAATTGGTTTGTTGATTCGTAATACGGATCAAAAATCGAAAGACTACGGCAATATCGCGCAGACTTTCCGCCCGGGTCATGCCGACTATACCTATACCCAGAAGTATGGTTTTCGTGACTACCGTGGCGGCGGGCGTTCAAGTGCGCGTGAAACAGCAATGCGTGTTGCAGCGGGTGCAATTGCCAAGAAATTCCTTTTCGAGAAATTTGGTATTGAGATTCGCGGTCATGTAACCCAGATCGGTACAGAAAAAGCAGAGAAACTGGACTGGAACGAAGTTCCAAACAATCCGTTTTTCTGTGGCGATGTGGATGCAGTACCGCGTTTTGAAGCGCTAGTGACGTCTTTGCGTGAGCAAGGTACCAGTTGTGGCGCTAAACTGGAGATCATTGCATCTAAAGTGCCAGTCGGTTGGGGCGAGCCAGTCTTTGATCGTCTGGATGCTGATATTGCGCATGCCATGATGTCGATTAATGCCGTTAAAGGTGTCGAAATCGGTGATGGTTTTGGTGTCGCTGAACAGTTTGGTCATGAAAGCCGTGATGAACTCACCACAGAAGGCTTCCTGGCCAATCATGCTGGCGGTATTTTAGGTGGTATTTCTAGCGGTCAAGACATCCGTGTTGCGATTGCGTTGAAACCGACTGCATCTATCACCACGCCAGGTAAAACCATCAATATTGATCGTGAAGATACTGATGTGTTGACCAAAGGTCGTCATGATCCTTGCGTAGGTGTGCGTGCAACCCCGATTGCTGAAGCGATGCTGGCGATTGTGCTGATGGATCACTTCATGCGTCACCGTGCGCAAAATGCCGATGTTGTTGCGCCATTTGCACCGATTGAACCTAAATAATTTGCTTTAACTTTAAAGTGAAATTGTTTTAAAGTCAGACTCCAGTCTGACTTTTTTTATTTATAAAATGAATCACTATAAAAATATACGATTGGCGAGCAAAGCTGATGTTCAGCAACTTACTATGCTGATTAATACAGCTTATCGTACTCCGGGTGGATGGACGACTGAAGCAGGAATGATCCAGGGTAATCGTATTCAAGAAAAACAGTTATATGACTTGCTCAATTTAGAAAATTTTCAGCTCTTTGTGTTGGAAATTGATAATAAGCTTCTTGGTTGTATTGGCGTGAGCTTAGGACAGCAAGTAGCAGAGATTGGAAGCTTTGCTGTTGCACCTGCTGAGCAAAACTCGGGTTATGGCAAGCAATTATTGGACTTTGCCGAATCCCATATTTTCGAAATATTTAAAAAGAAAGTGATTCAGATGTCAGTATTAAATGTCCGTATTGAACTGCTGGCATATTATCAGCGCCGTGGCTATCAGCTGACTGAAAAGATTGAAGCATATCCACTGGGTCAAAATGTCGGAGAACCGTTGATTCCGTTACATTTGCTGATTTTAGAAAAAATCAGCAAATCAATATGATTAGTTGATGAAAATTCAAGCTTTTTACTGCTTAAATTGAGTAGTGGGAAAGCTCCTGAACATGCTAAGTTTTCTGTTCAGTCTAAGTGACTTAAGATTAGGCAGAAAACAGACCAGGATGTCATATGCTGCATATTATTTTAACTTCTTTATTTCCTCTCATCGGACTGATCAGCTTTGGCTATTTACTTAAGCGCAGGCAATGGTTGAGTGATGATTTTTGGCGAGGCGCAGAAAAGTTAAATTATTATGCACTGTTTCCGGTGATGCTGTTTTTAAATCTGGCCACTGCCAAGATTCAAATGGATGTCATTCAGGATGTAGTGCTTGTCGTATTTAGTATAATGGCTGTGGTCAGTATTGCACTGTATATTTTGTGTCATATTTACCAGATATCTTATGCGCGTTTCGGCGTCTATGTTCAGGGCTTGCTGCGCTTTAATACCTATATTGGCCTTGCTGCTGTTAGTGCCTTATTTCATCAGCAAGGTATGACCATCTTCGCGGTGATCATGGTGCTGTGTATTCCTTTGGTGAATATCTTATCGGTGCTGGCATTTACCCGTAGTCACGATATGCAGCTGAAAAAAATCATCCTGGATTTGTCTAAAAATCCATTAATTCTAGGCTGTATTGTGGGTGGTTTATTTAATCTTTCTGGTTTGTCACTCTGGACTGGAGCAGAGCAGTTTCTTAAACAGATTGCACTGTGCAGTTTGCCGCTCGGTTTGATGTGTGTGGGAGCAGCCTTACAGTTTCAGGGTTTTCAGCGTGATGTGTTGCCACTCAGCCTGATAACCTTTGGCCGCCTGTTCGGAATGCCGCTGATTGCATTTTTAGTGTGTAAAATTTTCCAGATTGATGCATTAACTACTCAGGTTTTGGTCTTGTTCTTTGCACTTCCTACCGCCTCAGCTTCGTATGTTTTAACCCGGGTATATGGCGGCGATAGCGAGTTAATGGCCAGTATTATCAGTGTACAAACAGTGGTCGCAGCAGTAAGCTTAGTACTGATGCTTTCTTGGCTTATCTAAAATTCTAAAATGGATAAGGAAAACTCTACATTTTGAATTATTAAAATAGCCTAAGCAAAAAAAAGGTTAAATTTTATTTAAGCGTCAAAAGCAAATAAGTCTTAGAATTTTATAAAAGGTAGAACTTACTCGTTTCACTTACGACAGCAAAATCTAAAAATTTGATATCTAGGCAATATCCTCCATCACACATGTATGCCCTTAATTAAAAAAGAATCACAGATAAATTCACGTGAATTAACATAAATAAAAACTGTGTTTTTCCTAAAAATGGTATATAAATTGCTCATGATAATAAAACATTATTGCAGGAGAGAAATGCTTCTGCATTCGCCGAAGGAGCAAGGTCCCAGGAAACTCTCAGGCAAAAGGACTGTGATAATGGATAAAGACTCTGGAGAGAAGTGTTGAATCACTCACCGAAGGGGAAGGTGGCCGCATTGATGTGCAATGTATCTACCGAAGCTCTCAGGTACACATGACAGATGGGAGAAGACATCAATATAATCAAGGAGGTGTCTATGCGTCATGTCGTGGTGATTGGGGCCGGTATTACCGGAGTAACCACAGCTTATGAGCTTGTGCTATCAGGCTATCAAGTGACCGTGGTTGATCGGCATCTTTATCCGGCAATGGAAACATCCTTTGCCAATGGCGGCCAGCTTTCTGCTTGTAATGCCGAAGTATGGAACCAGAAAGCCACGGTACTAAAAGGCATCAAATGGATGTCACAAAAAACCGCACCACTTTTGCTCAATCCTTCTTTCAGTGTGCATAAATACAGCTGGCTCATGGAATTTCTGGGCAATATCAAACATTATGAAGCCAATACCCGAGAGACTGTACGGCTGGCTTTACTGGCAAGAGCACGCTTATTTGAAATTGCCGAAACAGAAAATATTGATTTCAATTTAGAAAAACGCGGCATTTTACATTTTTATCATAACAAAACGGATTATGATGTTGCGATCAAAGTCAATGATCTGTTGTGTAGCGGTGGTCTGGAGCGCAATGCAATTTCCAATGCAGAAATTAAGCAGATCGAACCTGCATTAACTGGCGATTATTATGCGGGATTTTACTGTCAGAGCGATGCCACCGGGGATATTCATAAATTTAGTGCCGGTCTGGCCAAAGCCTGTATGCAAAAAGGCGTGAAATTCGAATTTGGTCAAGATGTTTTCGCTGTTGATTATCAGCCTCAGAATATTCGGGTTAAATGCAAACCCAGTACTGAAAATGTTCATTCCTCTTCAGACGATGTGCTAGAAATTAATGCAGACGCCATTGTGGTCTGTGCCGGGGTTGGCAGTTATCAACTGGCTGAGATTCTTGGTGAGCGGGTCAATGTCTATCCAGTCAAAGGCTACTCGATTACCGTGCAACTGAATGATGAACAGAGCCAAAACAACGCACCTTGGGTCAGTCTGCTAGATGAAAGCGCCAAAATTGTCTTGTCACGTCTAGGCAAGGATCGTTTGCGTGTTGCAGGAACAGCCGAGTTTAATGGCTATAACCGGGATATTCGTGCAGACCGGATTCAACCTTTAATTGACTGGACCAATCGTAATTTTGATCTGTGTACCGAACATGTCGTGCCTTGGGCTGGTTTACGCCCCATGATGCCAAATATGATGCCTGTGGTACGCCGTGGCAAACATGAGCGGGTCTTTTACAATACCGGGCATGGTCATCTGGGCTGGACTTTATCAGCTGCAACGGCTGCAATGATCAGTCAGGAAATTGCGCAATACTATCCTGCTTAAATTGATAGCCCGCTTGCGGGCTATTTTTTACACCAAAAATCTCATTTTATATAACGATAAATTATAATATTTTTCAAAATAAATCAATCATATAGTCGATAAATACCGGTAAAACGTTCACAGCCTTTTTGCTGGCTACTGACCGCTAAAATGGCTTTACTATAGTTAAACTCATAGCGGCAGTCATTTTCGTTATCGGTGATCTGGTTTTTTGTCTCAGGCGTAGTATAGGCTAAAAAAGGAATGATCTGTTTCTCGGTCCGGTTATTCGGATTACGATAGGCTAGGCCTTCAATCTTGATCCGGTCTTTGGTCAGTTGATGAATCTTGAGATGTACAGGCTGCTTGGCGATTTGTCCCTGTTCAAACTTAATATAATGCTGGGTCAGACTTTGATTCAGTGAAATATAGACATTTAAATCATCTAAACGCCATTCAAACTGCTGTTTAAAACAGTCTAGCGTTTTGCATTGCTGTAAACGGGTCGCCCATAATTGTTGGCTATCTTGCAATAAGCGCACAGGCGCATCGGTAATCAGAAAAGCAGTAAAGTATTGGTCTGCGAGTTTTGCACGAGATTCAGCCAGCGATGCTGAGCAGACTTTATTCATGGCAGCCGTTTTTTGGCTGTCATCGCTACAGTTTAGTGTGATCGCCGAGCTACCTGTAGAAATCATCCCCAGACCGAGCATCAGGCCAATTATTTTCAACATATTTATATCAGTTTTCAGTAGCATGATCGCTTATACTTTCACTGTGTTACGCTTGGTCTAACTATAGCGAAATAGAAAGCAAGTGTACAAGATTTCAATGGGCTATTTCTAAAGGATGTATAAGGTGATTGCACAAATTCGTATTGGCCAGGGTCTGGATGTGCATGCATTTGAAGAAGGTGATTTTGTCACTCTGGCAGGCATTCAAATTCCGCATACTCACGGTCTGAAAGCACATTCGGATGGTGATGTGGTTCTGCATGCACTCTGTGATGCTTTGTTGGGTGCATTGGCGCTTGGAGATATTGGCCAGCATTTTCCGGATACAGATCCTGAGTTTAAAGGTGCAGATAGTCGGGTACTACTCAAGCATGTTTATCAGCTGATTCTGGATCGTGGTTATCGCCTGAATAATGCCGATATTACCGTGGCTTGTGAACGTCCAAAACTGGCTAAGCACAATCTGGCGATGCGTCAAAGTATTGCAGATGTCTTGGATGTTGATGTGACTCAAATCAGTATTAAAGCCACCACCACTGAACAGTTAGGTTTTACCGGTCGTCAGGAAGGCATTATGTCCATGGCAACCGTGCTGTTAAGCCACAGTAAATAAAATCAGGCAAAATAATTTGGATTAATCAGGGAAAGTTCCAGTTCCTGCGTTGCTTTACGACCTTGTAGCTGTAGGGCAACCGCATGCATTAAACCGGTCCAGGTTTCATTTGGTTCCCAGATCTGATGCAAGTGTTCTTGTGCTGTAGGCATATCGATATCCATATAGTACTGACGATATAAGTACATCAGACAGCTGACATGGTAGTTTTGCGAACAATGTACCCAGACCATTTGCTCTTTTACCAGATGATCAATCAGATCCAGTACCAGCAGGCATTGATTGTCTGAAGGGGTTTCCCAGGAAATCGGAACCTGAATATAGTTCAGTCCCAGCTCAAGGCAAATTTTATCTTCATGTGGCAGATACTGTTCGCTATCGGTTAGCGCCACATTGATGACAGTAGATACACCGTATTCTTTCATCAGCTTTAATTGGGCAGTGGTCGGTTGACCGGAGCTAAACAGATGTTCGTGTATGAACTGAAAATTCTCAATCTGGCTTAATGCCGTTTCAATATCATTCATCAGATAAATTTTCCTTGTTCTAGAAATGCAAACGCCATCTTGGCGATGGCGTTGGTCAGATCATTTAACGATTAGGTAAAATGTCTTTCAATGCCTCATGCATGTCGAGTAAAACTTTTTCAGTCGTTTCCCAGTCGATACAGCCATCCGTAACGGATTGACCGTATTCCATATCATTCAGGTTCGCCGGAATGTCCTGACGACCACCCTTAAGATGACTTTCTACCATAATACCAACAATTGACTTGTTTCCATCAAGAATTTGTTCGGAAATGTTTTTAAGTACAAGTGGTTGCAGGTACGGGTCTTTGTTAGAGTTGGCGTGGCTGGCATCAATCATGATCTTGGTGCTGACTTTGGCCTTGGCTAGAGCAGCTTCTGCATCGGCAACCGAGCCTGCATCGTAGTTCGGTTTGCCATTACCGCCACGCAGTACCACGTGAGCATAAGGATTGCCTGAAGTGCGAATCACAGCCACCTGACCCTGATCATTCAGACCGAGGAAGCTGTGACCATGTTTCACAGATTGCATCGCATTGGTCGCGACCGTTAAACCGCCGTCAGTACCATTTTTAAAGCCGACTGGTGAAGAAAGACCAGAAGACATTTCACGATGGGTCTGGCTTTCTGTGGTACGTGCACCAATCGCTGACCATGAAATCAGGTCTTGGTAATACTGTGGCGAGTTTGGATCAAGTGCTTCAGTGGCACATGGCAAGCCCATTTCATTCAGTTCAAGTAATAGCTTGCGACCGATACGCAGACCTTTTTCAATATTGAATGAATCATTCATGTCTGGGTCATTGATCAGACCTTTCCAACCTACGGTAGTACGTGGTTTTTCAAAATAAACCCGCATCACGATATATAAGCTGTCTTTAACTTTTTCGCTCAGCACTTTTAAACGCTCAGCATATTCATGCGCCGCCTCTGGATCGTGAATAGAACAAGGGCCAATTACAACGAACAGGCGTTTGTCTTCACCATCCAGAATTTTACGAATCGTTTCACGACCATGCAGTACGGTTTGATAAGCAGTTTCAGTCAACGGTAACTCTGCTTTAAGCTCGGCAGGGGTTACAAGAGGAATCATGCTGTGGATATTCACGTCATCAATATCTGATGCTGAAATAGGATTTGACTGTTGTGTATTCATTGCCGTCACTGGTTCGATCATACAAAAGGTTGTTTAATAGCCCGAATATAACATGAATGATGCGTCACTTTGTTATAAAAAAGATGAATACTTCTTTGAAAAAAAAGTGATGAATCGGATAGTTAACTTAAACGGACGGGGAATTTTGGCTCATGATTATCATTGCTGTTTCAGCAGGTTGGGCCGGTTTTGATTTCACAGGATTAATCATGAAATTTACACCGAGGGCAAATAGGGTGATACCTAAAATTTTGCGGATCAGTTTTTCCGGCATACGTGAACTAAGCAAGGTCCCCACAATAATTGCCGGAATAGAACCCACCAATAACCACATGAGTAGCATGAAATCGACATTGCCTGAAGACATATGACCCAGCCCTGCAACCAGGGTCAGTAACACTGCATGCACAACATCTGAGCCAATGATACGAATCATCGGCAGATTCGGGAACATCACTACAAGTGCCATGATGCCAAATGCGCCGGCACCCACTGAAGAGAGCGTGACAAATATGCCCAAGATAATGCCCATGATGATAATGGCTACGCGCTTTTCCTTGGCTTGCAGCTTTACTTTTTCCAGATCTTGGGTCATATCCGGTAGTTCTTGTTTTCTGTATTTATTAAAAAGATTTTCGATCTGGTTACGAAACAGAATGGATAAGCCGGTAATGGTTAGCATAAAGCCCAATACCATGGTCAGGACGGCCTTGTAATGCGTTGATTGGCTCAGATAGTTATCAAGAACCCAATGTGTTGCAAAAGATGCGGGAATACTGCCAACGGCCAGCCAGATCACAATCGGCCAGACAATATTCATTTTCTTGGCATGCACAAACGAGCCACAGAATTTAGAAATCGCGGCATAGAGCAGGTCAGTACCAATCGCGATATGCGGTTCAATCCGGAATAAACTGATGAGAATTGGCGTCATTAATGAACCACCACCGACACCGGTGACACCTACACAAAAACCTACCAGAACGCCTGCTAAAATAAATTCAATCGGACCAAACATGCATATATGCCAAAATCAAAAAACGAGCATATCTTATGACTTTCGGATATAAGTCGTTGTCTTGATTATTGATTTACTTATGCATAAAAAAGATAAAGCTAGGTGAAGAATATTAGGTAATCTTTCATGTTTATTCACTGGGTTATGTATAAAGTGCGAATATGATGATTGATTTTAACTGTCCGATTTGCCCCCATTTCTGTCTAATTGAATGTACCTGTAAATGTCGATTTAATTCTTGTTATGCAAGCTCGATCATTGACTAAGTCATTCTAAATGGTGAGTTTCTTAAAATTAGAAGATGCTTAAGCTTGTTCCTGAATAAGCACAGGATTATGTTAGAATCCCGATTCAATAAATTTCCATGCGGATCTGAGAGGAAACCCACTTGCTAAATCGAAAACTTAAAATTGGAATCGTGGTCGGTGAAGTCTCTGGAGATACGCTTGGCGCAAAATTGATTCGCCGTTTTCGTGAGCAAGGTATTGATGCTGAATTTGAAGGTATCGGTGGTCCACAAATGATCGCGGAAGGCTTTAAAAGCTATTATCCGATGGATATTTTATCGGTGATGGGCATTGTCGAAGTTTTAAAAGATATTAAAAAACTGTTTGCTGTGCGGGATGGTCTGGTGGAAACCTGGACTAAAGATCCGGTCGATATTTTTATCGGGATTGATGCGCCTGATTTTAACCTGCGTTTGTCAAAAACCATTAAACAAAAACAGTTACCGATTAAAACCGTGCAATACGTCAGTCCTTCGGTCTGGGCATGGCGTCAAGGCCGTATACATGGCATTAAAGCCAGTATTGATCTGGTGCTGTGCCTGTTTCCATTTGAAAAAGCGTTCTTTAAAAAATGGGATGTTCCTGCAGCTTTTGTCGGACATCCGCTCGCTAGCCAATTGCCGCTTGAAAATCCAATTCTGGAGGCTCAGACAGAATTAGGCCTCGATCCACATCAGAAATATATTGCATTATTACCGGGAAGCCGCCGTGGCGAGATTGAGTGTTTGGGACCTTTGGTTCTGGATGCAGCTAATATTCTGCATCACAAATATCCGGATTATACCTTTCTGATTCCTGCGATTAATGATGCACGCAAGCAGCAAATCGAAAGTTTACTGGCCACTTATCCTGAGAGCTTAAAAACCCAAATTCGCTTGATGGAAAATACCAGCGCTGAATCCAAAATTGGCCGTCAGGTCATGAATGCATCCAATATTATTGCACTGGCGTCTGGAACTGCAACGCTTGAAGCGATGTTGCTGCACCGTCCGATGGTGACTTTTTATAAATTGCACTGGCTGACCTATCGAATTGCGAAGCTACTGGTCAAAATCCCTTATTTTTCATTGCCAAATATTATTGCTGGCAAAAAAGTGATTCAAGAACTCATCCAATCCGCTGCTACACCTGAAAATCTGGCAGCTGAAATTGAAAAACTGATGGATATTGAAGCAGCGCAGATTCAGGTTATGCAGCATATCACCATGCACAAGCAGCTACTTTCTGGCAATAGCGAAGATCCGGTCACAGCAGTATTGGCATTAGTCCAGTAATTTTAGTCTGGTAATAAAGACTGGTTCTTCTGACAATTCAGCCGGTATTGGGTCGGCGTCTGTTCAAACTGTTTTTTAAAACTTTGACTAAACGCCGTCTCGGATGAATAACCAACCAGATAAGCGATCTGCTGGATACCAAATCCACTATTTCTCAAATATTGCGCTGCCAGACGCAGGCGGTGCTGTTGCAGATAGGCAAGGGGCGGTTCACCGACAATCTGGGTAAATAACTGGGCGAATTTAGAACGTGACATATGACATTGTTCGGCCAGACTTTCTACAGCCCAAGACTGTTCAGGTTTGCCATGAATCGCCGCCAGTGCATTGGATAGTTCCGGATGCGAAAGAGCATTCAGCCAGCTCGAGGCATTTTCCAGGTTTAAAATATAATCACGTACGCATTCAATCAGTAAAATACTGACCAGATGATCCAGAATCTTGTCACGTCCGGGACGAAGCTGCTGGGTTTCCAGTGCCAGAAACTGCAAGCCAACCTGTAACCATTCTGGCGCCGTATCACCCAGAATATGTTGAATATGCAGGTATTTAGGTAATGCACTCAAAAGAGGTTTGGCCATCTGGATATCCAAGCTAGAACGAATAGCCAGTATGAAACTATGCTCCGCCGAATTTTCCCGATTGAGATCAATACATTGCTGTGCATTGCTCTGAAAATAAGGATTAATCGCATGGTGCTCAGAAAAATCGGCATTGTCTGGGCAGGAAACATGATGGGCAGAACCTGCAGGTAATAGCACCAGATCACCTTGCTGCAGCTCCAGCCGATCACCATTCATAAACTTTAATTGGGCCTGTCCCTGTAACAGGATATAGGCCAGCATAAAAGGCTCATGCTGATAATCAAAGCCGCCTGGATGAAATACATTCAGATAAAGATATTCCGATTTTTCCAGATGAATATCATCAAAAATTTTACTTAAAGCATCCATGCCTAACTCTATTCTTCTGTTTTATTTCATTTAATTGACTATAAATATTTTAAATTTGTGCTTGTAGGCCAGAATTTGGCAGCATGTGCCAAAGACGCTGACATAGGTTTTCTGGACGTTGAATACTGTTCGCTGCTGCTGAAATATTCAACTATAAGTGCAGAGTAACATAAAAAAGGAAGGTCGCAATGAATGCCCCTGCACAAATCCAGAAAGCGCAGTTTACGCAGGAAGCGTCGGCACTAAAAGGTGTAAAGCTGGATAAAAAACGTTTTGGCTGGTTGCTCAGCCCAAGTCTGCCTGTGATCGGAATGGGAATTCTGGCTGGTTATCATTTTGGTCCCAAAGCCACTCAAAAAATCTTTGCCATGGGCGGGCCTTTATTACTGCATGTAATCATTCCGACATTGGACGCACTGATTGGCGATGATGCCAATAACCCAAATGATGAGCAGATCAAGGCACTGGTTAACGATCCTTATTATGACCGCATTGTAAAAGCATTTATTCCCTTGCAAATGGCAGCCAATGCCTTTGCCGGTTATGTCGTAAGCCGGCCAAATGTGTCTTTGTTGGATCAGGTACTGCTTGGAGTTTCTATGGGTGCGATTAATGGTGTGGGGGTGAATACCGCACATGAACTCAGCCATCGTCCCCAGAAAAAAGACCATTACTGGTCTCATGCCAGCCTGATGCCTTTGGGCTATAACCATTTCCGGATCGAACATCCTTATGGACACCATAAACGGGTGGCGACACCAGAAGATCCGGCATCTTCAAAAATGGGTGAATCTTTTTACCGTTTCTGGCCACGTACCGTAATAGGCGGATCAAAATCTGCAATCCAGATTGAAAAAAGACGGCTCGAGCGTAAGGGACTGAAATTCTTTAATCAGGAAAATGAGCTGTTTCATGGTTGGGCCATGAGTGCCGGCTATCATGCCTTGATGCTAAAGGCGTATGGCAAGAAAATTATTCCTTATACACTGACACAGGCATTTTATGGCGTTAGCCTGTTTGAGATTGTGAATTATATCGAGCACTACGGACTGAAACGTGGACAGAAAGCGGATGGCAGTTATGAGCGAACCTTGCCGGAACATAGCTGGAATAACAACAATATCGTAACTAATCTGTTTTTGTATCAGTTACAACGCCATTCTGATCATCATGCTTTTCCAAGCCGTCCATTTCAGGCGTTGCGGCATTTTGATGAAGCGCCAGAATTACCCAGCGGTTATGCAACCATGCTGATTCCAGCCTTGATTCCACCTTTATGGTACAAAATCATGGATCAGCGGGTATATCAGCACTATCAGGGCGATTTAAGTAAGGCTAATATCTTGCCTTCCAAGCGTGCCAAGCTATTTAAAAAATTTGGTGTAAATAACTCTACAGCTTAATGAATTACAAAATAAAAATGCGCCGATAAAGGCGCATTTTTTGATTAATTCTGCCTAGAACCAGTCGGCTTGCATATTCAGGCAAGTATCATCCAGATGCATCAGTAATTTGGCCTGATGTTCAATTTCAGGGAGTTCCCAGCGAATAAAATATTGAGCTGCCTGAATTTTCCCTGCCAGAAAAGTCTGATCTTCTGCCTGCGAAGATGTGCCAAACTTGAGTTGAGCCTGATTCGCCATTTCCAGCCATAGCCAGGCTAGGATGGTCTTACCCATCATATCCAGATACAGGCCTGAATTGGCCAAAGCTTCGCTGACTTTGCCTTGATGCAAGGCCTGGCCTAAAATCTGTGTAGTCTTTTGCACAGTGGCAAGATGCTGTTTATAGATCTTTGCGAGTTCCACTATCTTAGGTTCATGAATCTCTGACAAGGTCTTCTGGATGCGCTGCATGAGCAGATTGAGCCCTTTGCCATTATGCTGCCAGAGTTTACGTCCCAGCAGATCCAGAGATTGAATGCCGTAAGTTCCTTCATGAATCGGATTGAGCCGGTTATCACGGTAACATTGCTCCACCGGATATTCACGAGTATAACCCGCGCCGCCCAGGACCTGAATAGCCAGATCATTGGCTTTCGGACCATAGGCAGAAGGGAAAGATTTGACCACCGGGGTGATGAGATCAAGCAGAATTGCACTATCTTCATCTTGAGCTGCCTGAAGTTCATCAATTAATCGGGCTGCAAATAAGCAAAGTGCCAGCGAACCTTCTACATATGACTTTTGCGCCAGTAGCATGCGTTTGACATCGGTATGTTCAATGATATTTACTGGTTTCGAGTCAGGTGTTTTTTCATGAACTGGCCGGCCTTGCGGACGGTTTTTAGCATAATCCAGAGATTCCAGATAGCCACGATAACCAATCATGGCTGCGCCCAGACCGACACCCACACGTGCTTCATTCATCATCTTGAACATATATTTTAAGCCATGACCGGGTTCACCAATTAAATAGCCTAAGCAATTATCATTTTCTCCAAAGCTTAAAACTGTAGATGTAGTACCTCGATAGCCCATTTTGTGCAGTAAGCCAGCCAGCTGTACATCATTAGCTTCACCGAGTGAACCATCCTCGTTGGTTTTGAATTTTGGTACGATAAACAGGGAAATTCCTTTCACGCCTTGCGGCGCATCCTGAATCCGCGCCAAGACCAGATGCACAATATTTTCGCTAATGTCCTGATCGCCACCCGAAATAAACATTTTCTGGCCTTTAATTTTATAAATTCCATCTGCCTGAGGAATGGCTTTAGTGGTCAGATCGCCCAAAGAGGAACCTACATTCGGCTCGGTCATGGCCATGGTGCCGGCAAAGCGGCCACTCAACATATGTGGTAGGAATATCTGCTTTTGTTGTGGGGAGGCAAAAGCCTGGATCAGGTTCGCCGCAGCGGCTGTTAGAAAAGAATAAGCCACGGTGGACGGATTGGCCGACATGAAGTACGCATTGCAGGCCATATTCACCAAAGTAGGCAGTTGCATGCCACCATCTGCATAATCATGCTGGGCGCAAAGCAGGCCGGCATCGGCAAACTGTTGCCAGGCTGTCTTCACTTCATCAATGGTTTTGACCTGTTTTCCATCAAAGTTCGGTTCTTGTTGATCAGCTTTGGCATTATGCGGCGCAAAATAATCAGTCGCGATACCTTTTGCCGTTTCTAGAATACTGTCGAAAGTATTTTTGTCATGATCCTGATAGCGTTGCAGTTTAGTCAGCGCTTCAAGTTTGAATACGTCATAAAGTTGGAAATGAAGATCTTTATCATTAATCAGTTGGGTCACGGTACTGTCCTGAATGTGCAATCCTTGAGATAGCATCAAGACTAGCAGTTGCTTTTATTGAGGAGGATTGTCAATAATGACATGAATCGGGTGAAAAGTGACAAATAAAAAAATATGCAAGATGTGGTGATTTTAGGCTTTGATGGGGCACTGGCTTCGGCCATTACGGGCGTGGTCGATTTATTTGCCATGGCTGGCGTAAGCTGGAACCGGATCCAGCAGCAGGATGTACAGCGCCTGTTTAAGGTGAGTATCGCCAGTCCGGATGGACACCCGATTCGGTGTATCAATGGGCTGCAGTTGCAGGCACATGTTTCTTATCAAGAGATTCAAACTGCAGATATTCTGGTGGTACCGACCATCGCTGCACCAATTCAGGATGTATTGCAACAAAATCCAGAACTGATTCATTTTTTAAAATCTGCACATGCAGATGCGACTTTAATTGCAGGAAACTGTACCGGAAATTTTTTTCTGGCAGAAGCAGGCATTTTAGATGACCGAGTTGCAACAACGCATTGGGGTTTTCAGGAAATGTTCCGTTCACGCTATCCTAAGGTGAAACTGAATGCCGATCTGATGATTAGCCGGGATCAGAATATCTATTGTGCGGGTGGAGGCCTGGCCTGGTTTGACCTGGGTTTGCATCTGATTGAGCGCTTGTATGGCTTTGAGGTGGCCATGCAATCGGCTAAATCTTTCGTAATTGATTACCGCCGTGATAGCCAGTTGTCTTATTCATTGCTGAATATTGGCCGGCCGCACCATGATGAACTGGTACAAAAAATCCAGAACTGGCTAGAGCAGCATTTTCATGAAGATTTTAGTTTGAACCAGCTGGCAGAGCAGTTTAATGTGACTGGCCGGACCCTGATTCGACGCTTTAAACAAGCCTTAGACATACCGCCCAATCAGTATCTACAAGCGATCCGGATTGAGGCTGCCCGTAAACGACTGGAAGAAACCGATCAAGCTGTGGATGTGATCATGCAAAATGTCGGCTATCAGGATCCAAGTTCATTCCGCCGTTTATTTCATAAAAAAACCGGTCTGACGCCGTTGGAATACCGGCGCCGGTTTAGCCGACGCTTTTAAAAGCGCTTAATGAGAAGGCTGTACTTTTCCCACTTTACGGCCATGCAGAAGGTAATACCAAACCAGGCAGCTCAGGGTGAGCAGCGCCGAGAACAGATAAAGCTGACGATAACCAATCTGATCCAGCAGCATACCCAGGAAATAAGGGCCAAAACCAAGACCGGCATCCAGGGCAATAAAGAAGGTTGAGGTAGCAAGCCCCATACGCTGCAATGTCGTACTTTTCACCGCAATGGTTTGACACACTGACTGGATATTACCAAAACCAAAACCAAGCAAGGCAGCACTGGCAAGTAACATCACAGAGTTTTGCGCCTGACTGAGGAGTAATATCCCCAGTGCCATAATCACAATGGCAGGATAGATAATGATATTTTCGCCTTTACGGTCCATGAGCGGGCCGGTAAAAGGACGCGAAAGCAAAATGGCAAAAGCATACATCAGGAAGAAAAAAGATGCTGCTTCGACCAGATTAATTTCTTTGGCATAAAAGTGAATAAACGACAATATGCCTGAATAAGAAGTAGCCACCAGCAGTACAATCAGTGCAATCGGTAGCGCATTCGGTTCAATATACTGAGCCAGTTTGCTGGTGCTTTGCGAAGTAGAGGCTGCTGACGAATGACTTGCCTTAAGGCGTGGTGGCTGGATAAACAGTCCACAGATCAGGCAGCTGAGCGCAACGATACTGGTAAAGATGAAAATTACCTGATAATTAAAATTTGTCATCAGCCAGATTCCGGCAAAGGGACCAATCGCTGTGCCGAGGGTGCTGCTCATGCTGAAATATCCAATTCCTTCACCACGTCGTGTGGCAGGAATGGTCTGTGCAATCACTGTACCCAGTACAGTAGAAGCCATACCCATCATAAAGCCATGTATCAGACGGATGCCTAGTAAAACTTCCAGCTTGGCCGGAATCATATACAGTCCGGAAAAGAGTAGGAAACCAGTCAGGCCAATGACAAGCGTATTTTTTAGGCCCAGACGATTCAGTAATTTTCCGATCAATAAGCGTCCGAATAGGGTGCCGACAATAAACAGACCTGATACCAGACCGGCTTGTGCAGTCGAAGCCCCTAGCTCAGCCACTGAGTAGCCGACAATCACAATCACCAGTAAGTAGAACACCAGAACCAGCTGGAAATTCACCAGACTGATCAGGATAAAATTGGGCGTCCATAAAGGCGCTTCTTGTTCTTGGCTCATTGAGGTCTGTCCTGAGATGAGGGATATAACTGCTGAATGAGTTGCATCAAGGTATTTTTACTGCCTTCAAGATCATCTGATTCAATGTGCTCAAGCAACTGATCTTCAAATGCATCGATCTGTTTGGAACACATCGCAAAGGTCTCAATTCCTTGCTCACTCAACTTGAACAGCTTTTGACGCTTATCTTCAGTTTCGAGTTGGGCAATCAGATCGAGTTCAACCAGTTGCTGAATCCGCTTAGTAATACCGGGCTTGGATACATTGAGATAACTGGAAATATCTGCCAGCGTGCATTGTTGCTTTGACTGGATGACGTATAACACCTGCCATAAGGAATAATTTAATTGAGATGACAACAAGATCGTATTGATCTCATCGCTCATCAGTCGTGCGCAGCGTAATAACAGCGTACGAAGTCGGGGAGATTCGGAAAACATATGGTTAGTTAACCTGGGTAACTAAATTTAGGCCTAATTTACGCCTGTTTTATCTAAAGCTCAAGAGGAGAGTTTTAAAAATTATTCAGAGTAATATTTTCTTTATCAGCAAAAGTTACATAGTTTAACCTGATTAAAAAATAATCAACAAAAGACTACATACTTTTTATAACAGCCACGCCTAAGCTAGCCATGTCACTAGAAAAATTCATGACTTAAAAATTGAAGGGCAAAGATGCCAAATAACAATGCATAGGTGAAGCTTATGACTCTGGGTTTAACTGCATTAGAGTTAGCACGAATACAGTTCGCCTTTACTGTATCTTTTCATATCATTTTTCCGGCAATTTCTATTGGCTTGGCCAGCTTTCTGGCCATTCTGGAATGGCGCTGGCTCAAAACCCAAAACCCGATTTTTCAGGATCTATTCAAATTTTGGGTGAAAATTTTCGCTGTGGCATTCGGGATGGGCGTCGTCTCTGGTGTGGTCATGAGCTACCAGTTTGGAACCAACTGGAGTGAATTTTCCCGGGTGGCAGGAAGTGTGACTGGGCCCTTGCTGGCTTATGAAGTTTTAACCGCCTTCTTTTTAGAAGCCGGATTCTTGGGCATCATGCTCTTTGGATGGGGTCGAGTGGGACCAAAGGCGCACTTTTTCTCAACCTTGATGGTTGCGATAGGAACCTGTATTTCCATGTTCTGGATTCTATCGTCCAATAGCTGGATGCAGACCCCACAAGGCTTTGCGATTGAAAATGGCCTGATTGTTCCGCAAGACTGGTTTGCCATCGTGTTTAACCCATCTTTCCCTTATCGTCTGGCCCATATGGCCATGGCTGCCTTTCTGGTTTCCGCCTTACTGGTCGCTGCTACAGCCGCATGGCATCTAATCAAAGGCCGTCGTGATGCACTGGTCAAGACTTCATTTTCCATGGCGATGTGGCTGCTTCTGGTACTCGCGCCCTTACAGGTCATCGTCGGTGATATGCACGGTATTAATACCCTTGAACATCAGCCAGCCAAACTTGCAGCCATGGAAGGGCACTGGGAAACCAATCATGACGAAGGCATGCCCTTATATCTCTTTGGTATTCCAGATATGGAGGCCGAAGAAACCAAATATGCAGTCGCAATTCCCAACTTGGGTAGCCTGATTCTAACCCACTCGATGGATGGAAAGGTTACAGGACTTAAAGACTTTGCGCCTGAAGACCGGCCGAATTCGCTGGTGGTGTTCTGGAGCTTCCGGATTATGGTCGGACTCGGCGTATTGATGCTGTTACTGGCGTTATGGGGAGCGTGGGCACGTACCCGTGGTCGCTTTTATGAGTCCCGTGCATTGCACCGATTTGCCCTGATTATGGGACCTTCCGGATTTATTGCCATGCTTGCGGGATGGTTTACCACAGAAGTCGGCCGTCAGCCTTGGGTAGTCTACGGCATCATGCGAACCAAGGATGCATTGTCTCCGGTTTCCGCTGAACAGGTGGGGCTGACCCTGATTATTTTTGTAGTTGTCTACTGTGTGGTATTTGGTATCGGAATTTACTACATGTTGCGCCTGATGCACAAAGGCCCGGATTTTATTCATACCCGACCAGATCATGAATCAGATAGCGATGTGGTTCAGGCCTCGCATCGACCATTAAGTAGTATTCGCGAACGTATCGAAGAAGTTCCTGAACAACCGGATCAGGAGGACAAAAAATGATTGATTTATCATTAATCTGGATTGTGATTATTGGTTTGGGTGTATTGATTTATACCATTCTCGATGGTTTCGATCTGGGCATCGGCATCTTGTTTCCTTTCTTTCCGCATCAGGATGAACGTGATGTCATGATGAATACCGTGGCTCCGGTCTGGGATGGCAATGAAACCTGGATGGTACTGGGTGGTGCAGGGTTATTTGCAGCTTTCCCACTTGCTTACTCGACCGTACTCTCGGCACTGTATATGCCAATTATTCTGATGGTGATTGCCTTGATTTTCCGCGGCGTGGCTTTTGAGTTCCGCTTCAAGGCCAACCGCAGCAAACATTGGTGGGATAAAGCCTTTATCGGTGGTTCTGCGATCACCAGTTTCCTGCAAGGCATGATTTTAGGCGCTTATATTCAGGGCATTGAAACTCGAAATGGTGTCTATGTTGGTGGTGGTCTGGACTGGCTCACTCCATTCAGCATCTTCACCGGAATCAGTGTGGTGGTGCTCTATGCGGCATTAGGCTGTGGCTGGCTGATCTATAAAACCGGAGATGACTTACAGGATCGAATGTTTAAACTGATGCCTAAGCTGATTATTGCTTTGTTGATCATATTGGGTGCTGTCAGTATTTATACGCCGTTGACCCATCCACAGATTGCCGAACGCTGGTTTAGTCAGCCACAATTTACCTATTTTATGCCCGTTCCAATTCTGGTTCTGCTGTTTACCTGGCTGGCCTTACGTGCCTGTAAAAGACGCAGTGAATTAGGTCCATTTACCTATATGCTGGTTCTGGTTTTCCTCGCTTATACCGGATTCTTGATCAGCCTATGGCCATATATTATTCCGCCGAGCGTGACCATCTGGCAGGCAGCAGCGCATGAAAATAGCCAGCTATTTGCCTTGATTGGTGCCTTGATCCTGATTCCTATTATTGTGATTTATACCGGTATGTCCTATTGGGTATTCCGGCATAAGGTCAGGGTCGGCGATGATGGCTATCATTAAGGAGTAGTCATGAAAGGCAAACAGGTATTATGGTTTGTAGGATTATGGCTGGCAGGATTTTTAACGCTGGCCCTGATTGCTGGTGCATTCCGCTTTCTGGTGCATTTGGCTTATTAAATTAGTAAAACTAAAAAAATGAAAAAATGAAAAAAGTGATCTGAATGTCCTGATCACTTTTTATTATTTGCCATTTATCTTTGATAAAACCAAATTTACGATTTTACCTGTTTACGATACACACTTGGACGTACAGGACGAGTATGTTTCCAAAGGCCTTTTTTCTGTTTCTTAGCTTTATTTTGCAATTCCATCATATAGCGTAAATGGTTTTTATCCTTGATATATTCTTCATAGACCCACGCTGCACCACGTTTGACAATCTCTTCATTGATATTTTTGCGATAGCGGTAGACCACACCGACACAGCGGCCATAACGGTCAATGTCGGTAATCTTGACCCGAACCATTTTATTATTCACCATGCTTTTGACCAGACGCTGCGATTCCTTGCCATAGGCTTGTGATGATTCAGGGGCATCGACAAAAGCAAAGCGCAATTTGGTCTCAGAGCGACGAATGTTAAAACGGTAGCAGGTGAGGGTATCACCATCACTTACGGCTTTTACACGGCACCAGTATTTTTTGCCTTTCTTAAAAGGGCGGAAAACATCTTTTAAATAAACTGTAATTTTATGCAGCAGATAATAAGAAAAACATAGCAATACTAAGCCCAGCACAATTTGCCAGGTGATGGAGAGATTTAACAAAGGCAAGATCCAAATCAGCAAAACCAGCTGTAAAATCACAGCTAAAAGTCGAGCCATTTTAGAGCAAAGCCAGTAGATCTACGGATTAAAAGCTAATCACTCAGTGTTTAGTTTTGTACCAGCTAAAATAGCCTAAGTATATTTTTCTGGCGAAAAGATGAATCTGCAACCATCTAAACTTATATATAAAATAGCCTAAGCAATTTAAATTTCTTTATAAATAGCCTAAGTAAAAATTTTATAAATTTCAGCTCTCAAAAATTGATGTCTCTTATTCTCGTGCAAATCCTTATGCCAATATATCCCCATATTAATTTTCGGCAGTTCCACAGGGACTTCAAAAATATTTAGACTGGTAGCCAATTGTAAATGTACCAATACATTTTTAGGAATAGTCAGCATAGCTGTCTTTTGTTGTTCCAAAATTTGCAGAGCAGTTGAGTAATGCTGACAGCGTAAAAAAATCTGTCGTGAATATTGTTTACGGCTTAAATAAATATCCTCAACTAAAACGCCAGTACGGCGTGATGACACGCCAATATGAGGTGAGGCAAGATAAATCTGCTCATTCATTTCTGTTAATTGTGTACACACTACAAATTCATCTTGAACCAGACGCTCAAACTGGATTTTTTCAGCAATGTTTTGTTCCAGATCTATGACAAAATCGACCTGTTGAGAGGCGAGGTCTGCTGCTATATTTTTACGGTCCAGCTTCATGCTGCTAAGTTGAATTTCCAGATTGAGTTGTTGAAAGTGCTGAACCAGTCTGGGAAAGATCATTGGCTCAATTTCATCATGAACGGCAATTTTCAAACTCTGAATCATTTCTGGTCTGAACTGCTGATGCTGTATTGAAATATTTTGAATTGCAAAAAGTGCATTCTTCAGCTCAGGATAGATCTGTTCCGCAAACGGCGTAGGCTGCATTTTGCTACCAGTACGTACAAATAAATCATCCTGTAAATGCTGTCTTAAACGTTGCAGAGCATGACTGGCAGCAGACTGGCTAACTGATAAAATCTGTGCAGCTTTAGAAATACTATTCTGCTCATAAATTGCCATAAAAAGCGGATAAAGGTTAATGTCGATACGATGAAAATTTCGCAGGTCCATGACTGTTTTGGAATGAATAGTATGCATAATATTGTATGGGTTAAAATCATTTTATTCATAATAGGTTTTGGGTTAAGGTGTTGTAAAGCGTATGAATTAGAATATTTAGAGGGATAAAAGAGATGTTTGAGCTTTCAGCACGTGCACAGGATTATTTAAATAGAACAAAAAAGTTTATTACTGATGAAATTGAACCTGTCGAGGCTGGTTTCTGGCATCAGGTGCATCAACTGAATCAAGGTGGCGACTGGACCAAATGGCAATGGCCGGCAGAGCTTGAAATATTGAAAGATAAAGCCAAAGCGGCAGGTCTCTGGAATATGTTTTTGCCTTGTTCAGAATTAGGTCAGGGATTATCCGTTCAGGAATATGCACATATCGCTGAACTTTCTGGACGAAGCCTGATTGCACCTACCGTCTTTAACTGTAATGCGCCAGATAGCGGTAATATGGAAGTATTGTGGCGCTATGGTTCTGAAGAACAAAAACAGCAATGGTTGATGCCACTTCTGGAAGGGAAAATCCGTTCAGTGTTCTGTATGACTGAACCTGCTGTGGCTTCAAGTGATGCTACCAATATGCAGGCGACGGCGGTAGTTGAAGGTGATGAAATTGTTTTGAATGGTCGTAAATGGTGGTCTTCGGGTTTGGGTGATCCAAATGCCAAAATCATCATCTTTATGGCACATACACCGGATGAATCCAAAGACCGTCATCATCAGCATTCCATGGTTTTAGTTCCAGTCGATACTGCAGGCGTGAAAATTGAACGGATGCTTCCAGTCTTTGGTGATTATGATGCACCACATGGCCACGGCGAAGTCAGCTTCGATAATGTTCGTGTTCCAGTTTCGAATTTTATTGGGGGTGCAGGTCAAGGCTTTGAAATTGCCCAAGGCCGTTTAGGGCCAGGCCGTATTCACCATTGTATGCGTTGCATCGGTGCTGCGGAAAAATCCTTAGAGTTGATGATTGACCGTGGTATGAGCCGTAGCGCATTTGGCAAAGAGATTTTAAAACTCGGTGGCAACCTGGAGCGTGTCGCGGAAGCACGGGTTGCGATTGATCAGGCACGTCTTTTGACCTTGTATGCCGCCTATAAAATGGATACTTTAGGGAATATGGCAGCACTGACTGAAATTTCTGCAATTAAAGTCGTTGCGCCAAGTGTGCTGGAAAAAGTTGTTGATATGGCCATCCAGATCCACGGCGGTGCCGGTGTTTCTCGGGATACACCATTAACCGGATTTTTTGCTCAGGCACGTGCCTTGCGTTTGGCTGATGGCCCGGACGAAGTGCATAAGGGCATGATTGCCAAACTGGAACTGGCAAAACGTGGCTACAGTACTCGTCGCAAAAAATAAGCTGGCTTTAACTAGAAAATTGCAACATATTAAAAAATTTTAAGGAAAAATTATGGCGGTTATTGATGTAGGTGGAGCAGTTCGTGCAGGTGAAGAACTGGATGTACAAGCCATCACCAATTGGTTAATTCAGCAAAATGTGAATGTTGAAGGCCCTGTGCAGGTGACCCAATATTCAGGCGGAGCTTCAAACTGGACCTACCGTTTACAGTATGCCAATGCCGATTTAATTTTACGTCGTCCGCCACAAGGTACCAAAGCCAAATCAGCCCATGATATGGCACGTGAATATCATGTGCAGAAAGCCTTGGCTGAACATTATCCCGTCGTGCCTGAAATGGTCGCGCTTTGTCAGGATGAATCAGTGATTGGTTGTGATTTCTATGTGATGAAACGGCTTGAAGGAATTATTCCTCGCGCCAAAATGCCAGCTGAGCTGCAGCTTACTGAATCCGATATCCGGACTTTATGTATCAATGTGATTGATAAACTGATCGAATTGCATCAGGTGCCTTATCAAGGGACTGAACTTGAAAATCTCGGTAAGGGTGAAGGCTATTGTCGCCGTCAGGTCGAAGGCTGGGATGTACGTTATGAAAAGGCTAAAACTTTAAATGTTCCATCGTTTAAATATGTGCGCAACTGGCTTAAAGATAATATTCCTTCAGATTCTAAAACCTGTGTGATTCATAATGACTGGCGTTTTGATAATGTCATCTTAAATCCGGAAAATCCGACTGAAGTGATTGGCGTACTGGACTGGGAAATGGCGACACTCGGCGATCCGCTCATGGACCTAGGTTCTGCTTTAGCCTATTGGGTGGAAGATACTGACAATGCCATCTTTAAGGCAACACGCCGCCAGCCGACCAATCTAAAAGGTATGTTTACCCGTAAAGAAGTGGTGGATTACTACTTGGGGAAAACCGGCCTGCAACCGGAAAACTGGGCGTTTTATGAGGTGTTCGGAATTTTCCGTCTCGCGGTGATTGCCCAGCAGATCTATTATCGTTATTACCATAAACAGACTAATAATCCAGCGTTCAAGGATTTTTGGGTGGTGATTCATGCCTTGCATATTCGTGCCTTAAAACTGATTGGCAAGCAAAAACTGGAAGCCAATGAGATTGCACAAAAGTATGTGCTTAAATTTAAAGAGATAATGCCAAAATGACAACCATTTACTTGATCCGGCATGGCCAGGCCTCTTTTGGCGCAGAAAGTTACGATCAACTTTCGCCCAACGGCGAGTTACAGGCAAAGCTTTTGGGTCGCTATTTTGACGAAATCCTGAAAGAAGCGCCTTATGTGGTGGCTGGTTCCATGCAACGCCATCAACAGACAGCGCAATTATCACTGGACAAATGTTTTCCGGAAAGTGAGATTCTGACCGATAGTGCCTGGAATGAATTTAATCATCAGCAGGTATTCGCCCGTTATGAGCCGCGCTTTAATCAGCCTGAATTGCTGAAACAGGATGTATCAGAACATGAAAATCCACGGGATTATCTGAGCAAGATTTTTAGCGGTGCAATTGCACGCTGGACTGGCGATGATTATCACCATGAATATGATGAATCTTGGCCAAGTTTCAAAGCACGCGTGGAAAGCGGCTTAGAAAATCTGTGTGACCAGTTGTCCAAAAGCCGACCACGCTATGCAGTAGTTTATACCTCAGGTGGGGTGATTTCTGTGGCTGTAGGCAAAATTTTGGGCCTTAGTCCGGAGAAAACCTTTGCTCTGAACTGGGCGATTACCAATACCAGTATCACGACACTACGTCTGGTGGGTAATGAACCGCAACTACTCAGTTTAAATGAACATCATTTTATTAAAGCACAGCGTCCAGACTTATTGACCTGGATTTAAAACCTAATACGTTAGAAAAATAAAGGAATAGGGTAAATACATGGCTAAAACAATTTTAATTACCGGTGCAAGTTCAGGGATCGGCGCCGGTATGACACGTGAATTTGCGAAAAAAGGCTATAACCTGGCGATTTGTGCACGTCGTTTGGAGCGTCTGGAAATCTTAAAGCAGGAACTGGAAAGCCAATATGGCATCAAAGTCATTGCCAAAACACTAGATGTCACCGATTACGATCAAGTGTTTGAAGTGTTTCGTGCTTTTAAAGAAGACTTTGGCACCATTGACCGAGTTATTGTGAATGCTGGTGTCGGTGAGGGCCGCCGGATTGGTAAAGGTAATTTTGCTATCAATAAAGCCACGGTTGAAACCAACTTTATTTCGGCATTAGCACAATGTGAAGCTGCAGTTGAAATCTTCCGTGTACAAAACTCTGGCCATCTGGTGATGATTTCATCTATGAGTGCAATGCGCGGTATGCCAAAACATTTAACGGCTTATGGTGCAAGTAAGGCCGGCGTGGCTCATTTAGCGGAAGGCATTCGAGCTGAATTGATCGATACGCCAATAAAAGTGACCACCATTTTCCCAGGATATATTCGTACTGAAATTAATGAAGGGGCAAAAAAGCTACCTTTTGAAGTAGATGAAAAAACTGGTTCGCGTTTATTGGCAGCAGAAATTGAAAAAGCACCAGTTAAGGCTTATGTGCCGAAATGGCCTTGGTTGCCACTCGGTCTAGCCATGAAAGTATTACCACTTAAACTGGTGAACAAGTTAGGTTAAAAGCGCTCTTAGATCTATAAAAAGAGAAGCTAGAGCGCTTCTCTTTTTATTTTTTATGACAAACTGAGAAAAATTTCTGAATCAGTATTTTTTTCTAAAAAATGTATAGCTTGAATTTACAAAAAAGCGAAATCTTATAAATCCTAATATATTGATTATTAAAATAAAGTTTTAAATTATCAAAAATTATATTTTTATTTTATTGATGAATTTGCAATTAAATCAATTACTTTTAAATTTTCGTTTCATGAGAAAGACCATCTTTTACTTTTCCTAATTTTCGCCAATTTTAAGAACTTTTCCAAACTGTCCAAAACTTAGACATACTCACTCTAAAAGTGGAAAGATAACTTCTCTTTTTTAGAATTTCCTTTAATGTACAACCGTTCAGAAATTAAAGGTTGTCCATATGTCTACATCTGCGGATATGACTGACCAGCAGCGAATCTCCAAGGTCAGAAGTATCGTTACCCAGGCCGGGGAAGAGGTGCGTGCTCGTTATCCCATACTCAAACATCAGAACTTTATAGGTGCGAGTATTTTAGGCTTTGCCTGGGCAGGCATGATTGCATGCGCGGTAGCATATGGAACAGGTTATCTCTCAGCATGGTTTACCATTCCCTTGATTGCGATTTTTGCGTCATTGACCCATGAATTGGAACATGACCTGATTCATTATATGTATTTCAAAAAAACACCTTGGGCACATCATCTGATGCTGGCACTGGTCTGGTTGGCACGTCCAAACACCATCAGTCCGTGGGCACGTCGTCGTTTACATTTGCATCATCATAAATATTCAGGCACTGAACATGACCTGGAAGAACGTGGCATCAGTAATGGTATGCCTTGGGGCATTCGCCGAATTCTGGTGATTAGTGACCAGTTGATGTCAGTGTATCTGCGTCCATTTCAGATGATTAAAATGATTCATCTTTTTCTGGAAAAACAGCCTGAAAAAGAACGTAAAATTGCCATGATTTCTCAGCTATTTGGCTTTTTACCTCTCAGCATTATTTACTATGGATTGTGCTACCTGTTTGTGGTCTTTCATGGTTTAAATGCAGTTTCACCGCTATTCGGTTATGAGATGCTCTGGTCGCAAGGCATTGTCGACGCGATGCCGATTGTAAATCTGCTGGCAGTCATCTGGGTGATTCCGAACTTTATCCGTTCTTTTAGCTTGCAGTTTGTCAGCTCAAATATGCATTACTATGGCGATATTGATCCACGTGATGTGATCAAACAAACCCAAGTGCTCAATCCATGGTGGATGGTTCCGTTCCAGTTATTCTGCTGTAATTTTGGTTCGACCCATGCGATTCATCATTTTGTGGTCAAAGAGCCATTTTATATCCGTCAACTGACGTCCAAAACGGCGCATAAAGTAATGAAAGAAGTGGGCGTGCGTTTTAATGATGTGGGAAATTTTAAGCGTATGAATCGCTGGAATGACTATAAAATCTAAGCTTTAATTTCCATAAGAAATCCCGTTTTTAAGCGGGATTTTTTTATATTTATCCTTGATGTTTTACCCAATGGCAAGATGTATAAGCCTGTATTTTGCAAGAATCCTATCTTAGTTAAATTTAGGTGAACATTCATTTAAAATGACTGTTGAGGAAATAGTTCAAAAGAATAAACTCAGGTAAAATTAAGTATATCCCTATATAAATTAGCCCGCTATGTTGCTGAAAGCCGCCACCATTGCCTTGATTCCTGCACTTGTCATTCAGGGTAATCGTGTCAAGAAAAATACCCTAAGACTGCCGGAACCTGAAGGTGCACGTGAAGGTCAAACCGGAACCGGCAACAAACTGTCTCTGCTGATTTTAGGGGATTCGGCAGCAGCAGGTGTAGGAGTAGAACATCAGGATGACGCATTACTGGGTGCAATTCTGCATGAACTGAAAGATGACTTTGAAATTGACTGGAAATTACAGGCCAAAACAGGCGATACCAGCTCAAAAGTAATTCATGCTTTGGACCAAATAGAAGTCCAGCACTATGATGTAATCGTCACGTCGGTTGGCGTCAATGATGTGACCAAACTGATACCTGTCGAGGTTTGGATTCAGAAGCAGGAACAGCTTTATAGTAAAATTCAGCAAAAATTTAGTCCGAAACTGATCATTGCTGCCGGTGTGCCGCCAATGAATATGTTTCCGGCGCTACCGAATCCTTTAGCCTGGCTATTTGGCCAGTATGCTAAACAGATGAACCAGCAACTAGAAAATTTTGTGAATCAGCAAGTGAATATGCAATGGATTGAATACGATATTGAGAAGTATCGTGCCATGAATTTACAAATGGCTGCAGATGGTTTTCATCCGAGTAAGGAAGTTTATACACTTTGGGGACAAGAAGTAGCTGGCAAGATTCGGAAGACCTTCTAAAATAGTTGAAATCTCTCAATTTAGTTAATTCTATGTCTGATATTGAAACGCATCCGCTACCGCCATTTTTACCGCCCAATGCCAAATTACTGATGTTGGGTAGTTTTCCGCCACCTGCCACACGCTGGAAAATGAACTTTTATTATCCAAACTATCAAAATGATATGTGGCGGATTTTTGGACTGATTTTCTTTGAAAATAAAGATTACTTTTTAGATCTACCCAATAAAAAATTTCAGGAACAATTGATCCGGGAGTTTTTAACAGAAACGGGGATTGCGATTTTTGATAGTGGCTATCAGATCCGGCGTTTAAAGGGCAATGCTTCAGACAAATTTTTGGAAATTGTAGTACCTACCAATATTGAGCAACTACTAAGCCAAATGCCGCAGTGCAATCATATTATGACCACAGGCGACAAGGCCACAGACACCATGATGCTGTCCATGCCTGAAGGGACTTTAAAGCCGAGTATTGGTCAACCTAGCCAAGCCCATTTTGTCGGACGTGATCTGTATTTATATCGCATGCCTTCATCTTCTCGAGCCTATCCGGTTTCTCTGGAGAAAAAAGCCGAAAGTTACCGGACGATGTTTGAACATGTGGGTCTGGTTTAATATTTAATCCAATAATCAGATGAAAAAATAGTTAAAGAAGTTTCTGGGCTGCAGATAAGAAATGAACTTACTATTTGTAAGTTTTTGGTTGTATTTATTCACATATTTGGATATTCGACCCAGCGATAGCTATTGATCTTAATCTCCCGGACATGATGAAAGCTTGACCAGATTAACTGGCTACCTTTGGTCCATTTTAAAGCTCGAATACGCGAATCCACCTGCTGTATTTCCTCAGGTGAGGCCGGACGTAAAGGCTCAATTTCTGCATATAAGCGTACTCCTGGATAACGCTTAAATTTACCTTTAAGCAACGCATGAAACCAAAACATTTTGCTACTGTTCACAGCCTGTATGCAGGCCATCGGCTGATGCTGCAAATTCTCAGAAAAAGTAGTGGAATAAGTATCAAAAAAGAAACCCGTACTGGTCTTTTTGTTGAGGAATACGGTTCCGATCGGAGTAATACTAGGAAAGCCTTTGGAGTTGACTGTTGCAATAGAGCAATGCATGGCGGCCCGTTGTGCATCAGCGACCACCTGGCGAATCTGTTGCCATTCATTATCAGAAATCATGCCTTGATTCTCTTATTATTTTTATAAATTTTATAACAAGTTACCCAGCTCGGCATTGCCTGAAAAAACTGAAGCTACGGCAGTTTGATCAATCTAAATCGTTATTCAGATTATAAAAAAGAGCCCCATAGGCTCTTTAAAAAATGCAAAACTCGGCGATTAGCCATCGTATTCGACATAATCCCATAAGTTTAAACGTGCTTTAATTTCCTGACGGATCTCGGGCAACATCGGCAAAAGAGTGCCATCAATCCATAAGCTCAATGCTTGGGCAGAGAGTACTTGCTGCAGTTCATCGACCAGTTGTGCACCTTTTAACATAATACCGGTCTCATCAGTGGCTTCGGTTTCTACACCTTTAAATAAAACCTGTAATTCATAACCGCTATCCTGAATCAGCCATTCCAGTTCAAGTTGAATATTTTCACTGGATTTCAAAACTACCTGTCCCTCGACCGTATCGGAGTCGGACAGACAGTCATGTTCCACCCGAATTTTGGCCAAATACCATTCTTGCTGGGATAAATCATGGAGAGTTTTTACAGGCGTCAGAATATCACTGAACTTAAACTGACGGCTTAAATCAAAAAATTGCATGGGAGTGGAGGGCGAACAATCGCAAAATACGAGAAAAGTGTAATTCTAAAGTAAGCGCAATCGACTGTAAAACCTTTTAAAAGATGATCGGACTAAGTTAGGTTAATCGGCTATTCTCGAAATACGGGCTTTTCATAGCATGTAATTTTAAGGTCACTCCAATGTCATTACATTAACCATTCACCGGGAAATTTCGTCACCAGATTCATCATAAAACGCTGGAATTTTGTAGTTTCCGGATCATGTGAATGTTGAATGCTACGGCCATCTTTTTGATGTTCTAGCCAAATCATTTCATTTTTTTCATTCAGCTTAAGCTGATAAGCCACGCGTGGTAAGTACTGATCCATCGCACTGGTAATTTCCTTCTGAAAATCTTCCGACTCAATGACCAGACCGACTTCGGTATTCAGATAGGCTGAACGCGGATCAAAATTAAATGAACCGACAAAAACCATGCCATCCAGATCAAAAAACTTGGCATGCAAACTGGAGCTATTTTTGTTTTTAGCCGGGATAATGTCTCCCGTCATAATTTCATACCAGGTCCGTTCCGGACGGACAATGTAGGGTTTAAATTCCCAGAGTTCGATGCCACTTTTCAATAATTGCTGACGATATTGCTGGTAATAGGCATGCACTGCGGCCACATCATTGGCCTGAAAAGAGTTAGTCAGGATTCTGATTTTCACACCCTGTTGCGCACGGCGGGTTAAATAGTCGGCCCCTTTTTGCGTGGGAATAAAATATGAGGACACTAGTTCCAGATGTTTTTTTGGCTCACCCATTAATTCAAGCATATGGGTATAAATATAATCGCCATTTTTGGCATGAGGACGGGCTTTTGCGGGACTATCCGCAACAAAATAAGCCGGCGCCCAGTGAATGGGTTGTTTTTTTAAGTGTTGTTCGACTTGTTTCTCGGCAATGCCCACCCGGCGTTTGAGTTCAGTTTCGTCAACATCTTCTCGTTCAAATTCAGTTCTGAGCCTTTTAAGCATTTCAGGATGGCCGGCATCATTCAAGATCTGTCGAACGTCATAACTCAGATCATCATTCCAGAAGTTAATAAAGGTCTGATTGGCATCTGTTACGCTTTGCCCTGCGAAGAATATATCCACATCGGTGAACTGAAAATCTTCACTGGCATCAAAATATTCACTACTGATATTGCGGCCGCCGGTCACGGCTGCAGTGCCATCCGCAATGATCAATTTATTGTGCATGCGATGATTGACCTTTTTCATCCGGAAGCCATAATCCAGCGCACGTAAATGACGAAATTTATAGGGATTAAAAATCCGAACTTCAAAATTTGGATGTTGGCTTAGAGCAAGAAGCTTGTCATCAAGCTGGGTACCATTTTGATCGTCAATCTGAACCCGTACTTTGACACCGCGATCGGCAGCTTTGAGCAATTGAGACAAGATCATATTGCCAATATAATCATCCTTCCAGATGTAATATTGCAGATCCAGATGATATTTGGCTTTGTTAATTAGGTGCAGACGCGCTGCCATACTCATAAAGCCATCATAGAGCGGCAAAAAAGCCGTTTTACCGCTATTGATCTGCTGTTTTGAAAGTTGATTGTCGATCCAGTGTGCAGGTCGAACTGGCGTGATTTTCGCTTCTTCAGCAGTGTTGGGAGCCGGTTCACAGCCAGAAAGCATGATGCTAAAAGTAAAAATGCTCAAACATACAAAAGGCGAAGGTTTAGTCATTGATGTTCCATTAATTATAGGATCTTTTATTCCTTATCTTGTGATGTTAATAGTTGAATCTCCGAATAGAAAGAGGTTACTGTTAGTCATCTGTAAATCAGCAAAAAAAGGACAGTTTTACATGAAATCACGTGCAGCAGTTGCATTTGGTCCAGGCTAGCCATTAGAAATTGTAGAAGTGGATGTTGCTCCACCAAAAGCAGGTGAAGTACTGGTAAAAATTAGCCATACAGGCGTGTGTCATACCGATGCATTTACCTTGTCTGGTGAAGATCCTGAAGGTGTATTTCCTGCAATCTTGGGTCATGAAGGTGCGGGTGTGGTCGTTGAAGTCGGTGAAGGTGTCACCAGCCTGAAACCCGGCGATCACGTGATTCCGCTTTATACTGCTGAGTGTGGCGAATGCTTGTTCTGTAAATCAGGCAAGACCAACCTGTGTGTTGCTGTACGGGCGACGCAAGGTAAAGGTGTCATGCCAGATGGTACGACCCGTTTCTCTTATAATGGCGAGCCGATCTATCACTATATGGGTTGTTCAACTTTTTCAGAATATACCGTGGTTGCTGAAGTTTCTCTGGCAAAAATTAATCCTGAAGCCAACCATGAGCATGTTTGCCTGCTGGGCTGTGGTGTGACTACCGGTATTGGTGCAGTACATAACACCGCTAAAGTTCAGGAAGGTGACAGTGTTGCAGTATTTGGTTTAGGTGGTATCGGTCTTGCTGTAGTACAAGGCGCACGTCAGGCCAAAGCCGGCCGTATCATTGTGATTGATACCAATCCGGATAAATTTGAACTGGCGAAACAGTTTGGTGCGACAGATTTCCTGAATCCAAAAGACTATGATCAGCCGATTCAGCAAGTGATTGTCGAAATGACTGGTTGGGGTGTAGACCATTCATTCGAATGTATCGGCAATGTAGATGTGATGCGTTCAGCACTAGAATGTGCGCATCGTGGCTGGGGTCAGTCGGTGATTATTGGTGTTGCCGGAGCAGGTAAAGAAATTTCAACCCGTCCATTCCAGTTAGTCACAGGTCGTAAATGGATGGGTACTGCATTTGGTGGGGTAAAAGGTCGTTCACAATTGCCGGGAATGGTAGAGCAATCCATGAAAGGTGAAATTCAACTTGAGCCTTTTGTGACACATACCATGCCACTGGATCAGATCAATGAAGCTTTTGACTTGATGCATGAAGGTAAATCAATCCGTACGGTCATTCATTTTGACTAAGCTTTTTCAATTTTAAAAAAGACCGGTATTAAACCGGTCTTTTTTATGCGGCTTTCACTTGATTCAGGATACATTAGTGCATGAAAGCCTCACAGAGAGTCACTGAAACAAAACACGCCTGCTAATGTCATTACATGCCAGATGCTTATATTAAATAGGACGTATGAAGATACGTGCTAAAACCATTTTAAAGAATAAGGATAAGCTCTATGTCGAATGATAATTTTGATCGTGATGTAATTAAGAATGCGCCTAAAGATGTCCGCGATGATTTAAATGCTGATCCAATTACGGGTGAACCTGGCGCACATCCTGTAGGTACAGGTGTAGGTGCTGCAGGTGGTGCAGCTGCAGGTGCAGCTATTGGTGCTGCAGGCGGTCCAGTGGGTGTCGCTGTCGGTGGCGTTGTCGGTGCTGTTGTTGGTGGTCTGGCAGGTAAAGGTGTAGGCGAAGCTATAAATCCAACAGAAGAACAGGCTTACTGGCGTGATAATTCGATCAATACGCCATACTATTCAGATGCCCGTACTACCTATAGCGATCTGGATTATGACCGTGATTATGATACGGCCTACCGAGTCGGTTATGAAAACCGTGGTAGCTATGATGCCCATACCCGTTTTGAAGACGTAGAACCTGATTTGAGACTGAAATGGGAACAAATAAAAGGCGAATCACGTTTAAACTGGGAACAGGCTAAATTTGCAGTGCGTGATGCCTGGAATCGTGTTTCACGTTAATTTTTAATCTTTGGATTAAACTGAAGTTTCTTTGGTAAAATCTGCAATAGGTTTGTGGGTTTTACCAATTTTAGTGATACATCTCACGGTTTGATGAATTAATAAATAAAAGTAGAAAAGTTAATAAATATTTTTTTATATTTAATGCTTGTCAAATGATCACAGAGCGCGTATTTTAATTTCAGAATCACATTTTATGAAAGACATAACATGTTAAAGCAACCTATCATTTCAAACGCATATTTTTATTTCTGGCAGTTTAGCTAATTGCCTGAATGCGTTTGGGCAATGAAAAGGTTGCCCACCAGTTTATACCTGATCGGCAACCCTGATCAGGTTTTTTTATGCCTTTCATTTTTTACAATATTTTGGAGACAGCCATGACAAACTTTAACTATTCATACTTTAACAACTTTTATTGGTCTTATTTTAGTCAGCTAATGACACTCACAACACCTTCGATTAGACCCATAACGCTCAAATAAAAGTTTGGACTGATTGCCAGTCCCAGGATTAAAGTCATGAATACCCCAAATACATCACAACAACATCATGCTGAAAGCATTTTAATTTTACCTCAGCAGCTTAAGCAGCAATTGCCACTGTCTCCGCAATTGGCCAGCCAAGTCGCTGAACACCGTCAAACTATTCAAAATATATTAGAAGGCAAGGATCATCGTTTAATGGTGGTCACAGGCCCATGTTCCATTCATGATGAAGCTTCCGCGCTAGACTATGCAGAAAAATTAAAACAACTTCAGTCACAGCTATCTGATCAGATTTTCCTGGTGATGCGTGCTTATATTGAAAAACCACGGACTACGGTGGGTTGGAAAGGTTTCCTTTACGATCCAAATCTGGATGGTTCATCCAATATGCAATTGGGCTTGGAAAAATCCCGTGACTTATACCTAAAAATTATTGAAATGGGCCTGCCAATCGCTTCGGAAATTCTTAGCCCAATGGCAACTGCTTATTTCGATGACTTACTAGCTTGGGGTGCGATTGGCGCACGTACCAGCGAATCGCAAATTCATCGCGAAATTTCCAGCCATATGCCATATAGCATTGGTTTCAAAAATGGTACTGACGGTTCGATTCAAATTGCTCTGGATGCCATTCAGTCTGCCTCTCATCCGCATCAATTCCTGGGAATGAGCCAATCCGGTTTGCCATGCATTTTACACTCGCAAGGTAATCCTAAAGCACATTTGATTTTACGTGGCTCGAATAGCGGACCAAATTATCAATTGTCAGAAATTGAGAAAATCCGCGCCAAACATCAGATCGACTTACCCGCATTGGTGATTGACTGTAGTCATGGCAATAGCTCAAAAAATCCGATGCTGCAGCCTGAAGTACTGGAGCAGATCGTGGCAGAACGCTTACAGACCAATGTTCGTGGCGTAATGCTAGAAAGTCATTTGGTAGATGGCAACCAGAAAATTTCTGAGCAAATGACTTATGGTCAATCTGTTACTGATGGATGTCTGGGCTGGACAAAAACACGACAACTGTTACTGGAGGTGGCCAATACTTTAGCGATCAGTTGTCTGAAACGTAGTGCCTAAATTTAAAAACCACTTTCTCTGCTTGAGCAGCGGGGAAAGTGCTTTTTTGAATATCAGGAAGCAGTTATTTATAAATATAATTAACCTGTAATAGGTCACATAATTGTGACGATAATTTTCATCAAATTATTAAAATCTGTTTGTGTCCTTGTCTAACTCTAGACACAATAAAAACCAGTATATCTCTCTGAATATATAAATTTTTCAAATATTTAAATATCAAATCCGTTCACTTGGGGATCTCAATGTTTGCGCTAGAGCTTTTAGAAGAAGCACGAAAATTTATGCACCATATGCTAACCAAAGTGGTTGAATATGGCGGTTCAGATTTATTTATTACTGCAGATTTTCCACCAAGTATTAAACATCAAGGTTTGATGAAACCATTTGGACAGCAGACCCTGACCGCTGAGAAAACCAAGCTCTTTGCTTATAGCCTAATGAATGAAAAACAGCGCAATGAATTTGAAACCGAACTTGAGTGTAATTTTGCGATTACTGTTCCGGGTATTTCACGTTTCCGGGTCAATGTATTCCAGCAACAGTTGAATATCGGTATGGTGATTCGTACCATCACTGCGGAAATCCCAAATTTCCAGAAGTTAAAACTGCCTGAATCGCTGAAACATGTGATTATGGAAAAACGTGGTCTAGTCTTGGTGGTCGGTGGAACCGGTTCGGGTAAATCAACTTCACTGGCAGCGATGATTGACTATCGGAATGAAAACTCGGCTGGACATATCATCACGGTAGAAGATCCGGTGGAATATGTACACAAGCATAAAAAATCCATGATTACCCATCGTGAAGTCGGGGTAGATAGCCATTCTTGGCAAAATGCTTTAAAAAATACCTTACGTCAGGCACCCGATGTGATTTTGATCGGGGAAATCCGCGATACAGAAACTATGGAACATGCGATTGCTTTTGCTGAAACTGGGCATCTTTGTTTAGGTACGTTGCATTCCAATAATGCCAACCAGACTTTAGACCGGATTATTAACTTCTTCCCAGAAGAACGTCGCAATCAGTTGTTGATGGATTTGTCCTCCAATATGAAGGCTATTATTTCACAGCGTTTGGTTCGGACTCAGGATGGCAAGGGACGTCGAGCAGCCATTGAAATCATGTTAAATACACCGCTCATTTCAGACTTGATTTTGAAAGGAGAGTTTCATGAGTTGAAAGCGATTATGGCAAAATCACGGGAATTGGGAATGCAGACCTTTGATCAGGCTTTATTTGAACTCTATAACCAAGGCGAAATTTCTTATGAAGAAGCATTACGTAATGCCGATTCAACCAATGAATTACGTTTACAGATCAAATTAAAAAGTAATCGTCAAGACAATGCTCCGGCTGGGCAAGCCACCCAATTTTCCATGATTACAGAACCGAAAACAACTGATAAAGATGCAGAAGATCAGTCGGAAACGGAATAAAAAATTCTAATTTTCTATTAGGGCGTGTCATCAAT